>CAIVGO010000071.1 GCA_903905445.1 uncultured Bacteroidota bacterium | reverse complement strand
TTGACACAAGCATGGAGTTTCACATCACCATCCGGGTCGCAGTTGCACCCGCCGCTGTTGGGCTGCACGAGTACGTAATTTTGGCACGAATTGGTGAGGCCGTTCGCATCGCGTACCCAAACCTCCACAAAATTGGTTCCAACATCGCATTTGCCATACGTAACCGTCGTCTCGGAAGGAAAACCCGTCCCGGTACCAAACTTTCGAATCCCTACCTGGATCTGGTTGGTCGGTGTACAATTATCCGTAACGCTCAAAATAAACGTAGAAGCGATAAAGGTTTCTTCGCACAAAGGCGCATCCAGCCCTTGCGTCAGGCCATTGATGCACAATAAATTAGGTGGCTGACAGTCTTTTACGGTAAACAAATAGGTACAACTGCTCACATTGCCACACGCATCGGTTGCTTTCCAACTGATTTTATGAATGCCGGCGGCAAAACTTGTACTCACGGTATCATCTGAAGAATTGATATCCGTACTACCGTTGTTATTTAAGTCAATACGGTAGGAATAATTGACCGTGCTGCTAAAACTACAGTTGGTAATGGCCTGCTGGGTCATAAACACATTGCCTTGGGCGCAGGAATTCTGGTTGAGGCAAAAGGTTTTATCCGAGCAATCACTGATCCAAACAATACTTTGGGCAGAAAGGCCGCAACTGAGCAGCAAAAACAAGAGGGGTAAAAGCCGACACATGGTAAATCGATTTTATGAGCAATGAACAGAAGTCAGCAAGCAAGATTATCTAGAAAGATCGCACCACGAAGATACTGGTTTGAACTAAAAAACAGCGGCCCTTTCGGGTAAATTCCTGAAAGGGCCGCTCCACACGTATCACTTCTTCCTATTTCTGCAACAAACTATGGCGTTTGCTGTACCCAAAATAAATCAGCAAACCAAAAACCATCCAGCCTAAGGCGCTCAACAAGGTCGGGCCAGGCAAACCAACAATCATCGCGGTACAAACCACCATGCCCAAAATGGGCACCAACGGAACCAACGGCGTTTTGAATGGCCGTTTCAAGTCCGGATTGGTGCGGCGCATCACCCAAACCCCCAAACTAACCAACACGAAAGCAAATAACGTGCCGATACTGGTCAAATCACCCGCAACACTGCCTGGAATGAAGGCCGCAAAAGCACCCACAAACACAAACAAAATCCAGTTGGACTTGTAAGGCGTGCGAAACTTAGGGTGAATTTCAGAAAATGCTTTAGGCAACAAACCATCGTTCGACATGGAGTAGAACACCCGGCTTTGGCCCATCAACATGACCAAAATAACGGAAGAGAACCCGGCCAAAATCGCAACGGTGATCAGGGTAGCCAGCCATTCATAACCCGGCATGTAGGCCCGGATCGCATATGCCACGGAAGCCTCCTTACCTTCATGCATAAAGTCGCTATAAGGCGCCAATCCGGTCAAAACATGTGAAAACAGGATATACAAAATGGTACAAACCACCAAAGAGCCTAAAATACCAATCGGCATGTCGCGGCTCGGATTTTTTGCCTCCTGTGCAGCGGTTGAAACCGCATCAAAACCGATAAAGGCAAAAAACACAATACCAGCGCCGGTTAAAACGCCGCCCCAGCCATGGCGGAAAAAGCCGCTGTAACTGTATGTCGATCCGTCGGCCAAAATTGCATCCGGTGCGTTGGCAGGAATCAGGTACGGCATGTGGTTGGCCGGATTGATAAATTGCCATCCCAAAGCGATGAACGCCAATACGATCGCTACTTTTACGAACACGATCACTGCATTTACGATCGCCGATTGCTGGGTGCCGCGAATGAGCAATAAAGTAAGCGCCAGCAAAATCACCAAAGCCGGAGCATTCATAATGCCTGTGTGCATTACGCCTCCTACCAGGGCCGATTCCATCGGCGAGTGGCACCATTCATATGGAATTGCCCCCCCCAGCAACAGATTGAGGTATTCGCTCCAGGCAATGGATACAGTAGCCGCGCCCAATGCATACTCGAGTACCAAGGCCCAACCAATGATCCAGGCTACGATTTCACCCATGGTTGCGTACGCATACGTATATGCGCTGCCCGCAATGGGAATCATAGATGCAAATTCGGCGTAACAAAGGCCTGCAAAAGCACAGCCCAAGGCCGCAACAATAAATGAAATGGTAACAGCCGGTCCGGCATGTGCACCCGCCGCTGCGGCAGTACGTACAAACAGGCCCGCGCCAATGATTGCACCAATGCCGAGTGCAATGAGGTTCCAGGCGCCCAGCGTACGCTTAAGCCCCTTATCCGAATCAGCAGCCATCATCATCAGTTGCTCGATCGGTTTTTTTACCCAAAGATTTGCCATAGTTTAGTTTAACGTTGTAAAAAGAGATGTTTTCGTCGGATATTTCGAGCGGGAAAGATAGAACGGATTTTGCACTTTCGATTTTCATTTCAAAAAATCATATGAAAATTTTCATTTCAAGGGAATTGCAACCCGATTCAACGTTGCTGCAGCGCCTTGGCCCGCGCAATTGGCACATCGACGCCCGCACGTTGCTGCAATTAGCGGGTATGCCGTTTCTGGTTCCAACCGATCAGGACTGGATTTTTTTTAGCAGCAAAAATGGCGTTGCGTTTTTTTTTCAGGCGCTGCGCACACAGCAATGGCCTGTTCCGACTGTGCGCTGGGCCTGCATCGGCAGCGCGACGGCCGAGGCACTGAAGCGAGAGGCCATCACACCCGATTTTGTTGGTACCGGCGACCCAGATACAACTGCTGTGTTGTTCAAGCCCATGGCGCAGGGACAAAAAATCTTGTTTGCAGGTGCCTCGCATGCGCGGGCGACCCTGCACCTGGCCGTACAGCAATTTGCCCAAACGACCTTGCTGCCTGTTTACGACAACCAGCCCATACCGGAACCCGCCGCGAGTGATGCCGAGGTACTGATATTTACAAGTCCGATGAATGCCAGCAGTTATTTTGGGAAAAATCCGTTGCAAGCACATCAACAATTAATTGCGATTGGACAAAGTACTGCCCAGTGCTTGCAGGAATTTGGATTTACGCAAATATGGATACCTGAAAATCCAAGTGAAACGGCGCTTGCTCAATTACTTTTGCAGAAATATGGGCCTGCCTAATCAAGCGGCTCAATTTCAATATTTACAATACCTTTAGCGCCAAGGAACCTTATTTTCCCTATTCCATTTAACAGCACTTTGTTTATGCGCAACACCTGCATTATTTTAAGCACGCTCCTGCTGATAACCTGCTTTGGGCACCGACTGCCCGCACAAAGCAATCCCTGGCTGACCATTCCTTTGCAAGACCGAAGCGCGCTCCGCAATCCGGAGGCCAATTGGAAAATCTGTGGCAACGCCCATGCGGATTTTGAAAAATCGGAGGTGCTTCACACCCAGGCTGGGACCGGTATCTTGGCCAATTTGCCAGATAGTAAAGCCCGGGGCAACCTGTTTTTTCAATTGGAACATGGGGATATAGACCTGGAACTGGAATTTATGATGGCGCGCCACTCCAATTCCGGCATTTACCTGCAAGGACGGTATGAAGTGCAATTACTGGATAGTTGGGGTGTTTCGCTGCCCGGATTTGGTGATGTAGGCGGTATTTATGAGCGCTGGGATGATGCCCGACCCAATGGCCAACAAGGTTATGAGGGTTATGCCCCCCGGGTAAATGCGGCTCATGCTCCCGGTTTATGGCAAAAATTACATATTTCGTTCCTGGCCCCACGCTTTAACGAGGCGGGTGTTAAAACGGCGAACGCACGCATTTTAAAAATTGAACTGAATGGTGCCACCCTGCACGAAAACCTGGAATTGACAGGTCCTACCCGCGGACAGGCCGTAGCAGGAGAAGCCGCCCTGGGGCCACTCTTTTTCCAAGGCGATCATGGTCCGGTAGCCTTTCGCAATATCCGCTATAAAACATATTCCGGGAAGGCGGCACAACTCGAACAACTCCAATACACGGTATATCAAGGCGATTATGTTACCCTCCCCGATTTTAAAACGCTCACACCCAAGGCAAGCGGTGAAAGCAAGGTGCTGACCCATGAGGTAGCCCACATGACCGAAGACTTACTGTTGCGCTACACCGGCTTGTTTGTTGCCCCTAAAGCAGGAACTTACCATTTTTGGCTGAATACCTTTGGCAATGGCCAAGTGAACATCCAGGGAAAACCGGTACTGCCTTTTGGTTCCTGGGACCGCGATGCAAGCGTAGATTTGCCCGCAGGTACCTTTCCGATCGAAATTATTTACAACAAACGCGACAATTGGTTCCCGAATGGCCTGGCGCTGGATGTGGAAGGCCCCGGTTTCCGCAGGCTTGCCCTGAATACGCTGAGTTCCCTGGCGCCCGCAAATCCGCAAAAACCCATCATCGTTGGCGTACTACCAGAAACCAATATATTGCGCAGTTTTGTTGATTTTGCAACAAATGATACCCAACCAACACATCGCATTACCCGAGCAATATCAGTGGGTTTCCCGGACAAAACCAGTTATGGCTATAATATGGACAATGGCGCCATGTTTCAGGTATGGAAAGGCGGCTTCCTGAATGCTACCCCCATGTGGGATTCGCGCGGCGACGGCAATTCAAAACCTGATGGCGCGGTACTGCGCCTGGATGACGCCCCTCCCCTGCTGCGGATCGGAAAAGCCGAAATAGCCATCTCCGATACCCTGGATACGGATGCAGATTTCCGTTCATTGGGCTATACCTTGGATGCCGGACAAAATCCAGGCTTTCAATACCGTATCTGGAATACGGCGGTCAATGATCGAATTTTGAGCGGAGAAGCCGGTAAAAGCATTAATCGCACCATTGAAATTGGCACACCCGGAACCAGCGATCTTGCATTTTGTATGGCACGCGGCACGCTCATTGAAACGATTTCAAAGCAATGGTACCGTATAAATGGTCAATATTATGTTCAAACAGCAGAAAACGCCCAAATTGTGGTGCGCGGTGGACAACAATTCCTGATCGTATCGCTCCAAACGGCACAAACCCTGCGTTACACCATCCTTTGGTAAATGCCTGCTCAAATATTAAATTTCGGATTTATGCAACACTTTTTCGCAATTATATGCCTTCTGGCGGCTCCATTTTTATTTCAAAACACCCTTTTAGCGCAACAAGCAGCTTCCGATTTGCCGCCCCAAGAGGATGATTATTATAAAATTATCACCTTGCCTATTCCGCAGCACATTGAGTTGGAAGTAGGCGGTTTGGCGGCCCTGCCCAATGGTTCTATCGCTGCGGCTACCCGCCACGGTGAGGTATGGGTGGTGGAAAACCCGTATGCTACCGAACCGGTGCAGCCCTTTTTTCGAAAATTTGCGAGCGGCTTGCACGAAGCGTTAGGCTTGGCATGGCGCGACGGGGCGTTTTACACCGCCCAGCGCAGCGAATTAACCAAATTGACCGATACCAATGGCGACAGCCGGGCCGACAAATACGAAACCGTGTACAATTGGCCACTTTCGGGCAATTACCACGAATATTCTTACGGACCTAAAATAGCGCCCGATGGCAGTATGTTTGTTACCACTAACGTCGGCTTTTTTGATCCGGAATGGTGGCGCGGACAAAGTCGGGTGCCCTGGCGTGGCTGGACCCTGCACATTACGCCGGATGGTAAAATGGAGCCTTGGGCAACCGGTATGCGCTCTCCTTGCGGCATTGGATTTATCGGCAATGATTTTTTCTATGCCGACAATCAGGGTGACTGGATGGGATCGGGCGGACTGGTACAGGTTGAAAAAGGCGATTTTACTGGGCACCCTGCCGGATTGATGTGGACTAATCGGCCCGAATCGCCGCTTAAACTGAGTCAAACCGATATTTACCGCGCTGTGGATCCGCGTTTGAGTCCAAGTTGGTCCGATGCACCCACCAAACCGGAAAACCTTGAAACCGAGGTGCCCAAGCCCTTGTTTGAGGTCGCCAAGCAGTATCCCGATATCAAAACACCCGCCGTTTGGTTGCCACACGGCATATTGGGCATTTCCACTTCAGAAGTAATTACCGACGATAGCAAAGGCGGTTTCGGGCCATTTACCGGCCAAATTTTCATTGGCGATCAGGGACAAAGTAAAATTACGCGGGTTTTCCTGGAAAAAGTAGACAGCGTTTACCAGGGTGCTGCCTTTGGTTTCCGCGAAGGATTTCAATCGGGGGTATTGCGCATGTGCTGGGGCAAGGATGGCTCTTTGTTTGTCGGACAAACCAACCGCGGCTGGGGCTCTACCGGACCGGATGGGTTTGGGCTGCAACGGGTTGTGTGGACCGGGAAAGTGCCCTTTGAAATGAAGGCGGTGCGTGCGATGCCCGATGGCTTTGAAATTGAATTTACCCAACCTGTTGAAAAAGCAAGTGCGGCCGATCCAGACCATTATGCGGTAACCGGCTTCGTTTATAAATACCATCCTGTTTACGGCAGTCCGATAGTAAACCAGCAAACGCATTTCGTAAAAGGTGTTGTTGTATCGGAGGACGGGCTGAAAGTGCGCCTGGTCGTGGATAGTTTGCGGGAGCATTACATCCATGAAATCAAGCCGGAAGGCGTGCGATCTTATGCCAATAACAGCGCTTTACTACACGGTACCGCCTATTATACCCTCAATAAAATACCGGAAGGCACAAAACTAACCGTTCCTGCCCGAAAACGAAACGAAAATACCGCTACAAAACCGTCTAAAGACACAGAAAAAACCGAGCACGTTGATCACGCCAAAATGCACCCCAGTGGCGCACCAACGGTGAACAATCGGCCGCTCGTTGCACAAAAGCGGCAGACAAAAATGCCCGCTGATTGGAATGGCAAGGTGGATCAAACCCTCGCGTTGGGAACACAGCCTGGTTTAAAATATGATAAAATAATGCTGACTGTAAAAGCAGGAGCCAAAGTAAAATTGAGCTTCAGCAACAAAGATGATATGCCCCATAACTTTGTATTGGTACAGCCAGGAGAAGCCAATGCGGTGGGCGACCTTGCCATCAAACTTGGATTAAAAGGGCCAGAACTGAATTATGTGCCTAAAACACCGAAAGTGTTGTTTCACACCCGCTTAGTACCGCCTGCTGCTTCCGAAAATATTTATTTCGTGGCCCCGGCAAAGGCCGGTGATTACACCTATTTATGTACCGTACCCGGACATGCACAAATCATGCGTGGCGTGTTGCGTGTACTGAGCGAAAAGTAATCAACGACACCTTGCTGCAATCGGTTTTGGGCAAAATATTTGGGTCGTTCAAATCCAATTGCACAAAACCCGTTGCTGTGGCGTTTAAACCTTATTTTTGCGCCGCTTCAAGCAACTTTTACAGAAAAAATCATCCAAAACGAAAATACCTGATTCGGCATGGCAAAGA
>CAIVGO010000070.1 GCA_903905445.1 uncultured Bacteroidota bacterium | reverse complement strand
GCTTTCGTGCAGGCTTTTGTAAAAGCGGCACCAGGTATTGATTTCGGTCAGATAGATACCGAAGCAGCCGTATTCGAAAAAGTTGGATTGCCGTTTATTGCTCCTGAATTGCGCGAACAAGCCGACATCCTCGCACGGGCGCAGGCAGGTAAACTCCCTACCTTAATTGAGGAGGAGGATATAAAAGGTATTTTGCACGTGCACACGACCTGGAGCGATGGCCTGCATAGCCTGGAAGAGATGTGTACGTACGCTCAAAAACTTGGTTATCAGTATATTGGCATTACAGACCACAGCAAAAGTGCATTTTATGCCAATGGCTTACAAGTAGAACGGGTGTTGGCACAAATGGAAGCCATTGATGCGCTGAATGAAAAACTGGCGCCGTTTCGCATTTTTAAAGGCATTGAAAGTGATATATTGAATGATGGCGCGCTGGATTACGAGGAGTCGATTCTTGAAAAATTTGATTTTATCATTGCTTCCGTGCACAGTAATTTGAAAATGAGCATCGAAAAAGCGACGGCCCGGGTGTTGCGCGCAATTGAAAATCCGTACACGACCATTTTAGGGCATCCTACCGGGAGGCTATTGTTGAGCCGGGAAGGATATCCATTAGATTGGGAGCTTATTCTGGACGCTTGCGCAGCACATCAGGTTGCGATTGAACTCAATGCCAATCCCTATCGCTTAGACCTTGATTGGACCTTAATACCCGAAGCCACCAAGCGGGGCATTCCGATTGCCATCAATCCGGATGCGCACAGCCGCGCTGGGTACGATGATATTCGGTACGGGGTATTGTGCGCGCGGAAAGGTGCACTTACTGCAAGCCAGTGCCTTAATAACCTTGATTTAGAAGGTTTTAAAAATTATATAAAAAAACAATAAAACTACTTTAACCAATGCTAAGTGATTATAAAAACGGCTGGATTCTAATCCATTGAAAATCAATTTTTATCCATCCATCCTTCAAATCCACTATAATCTTGGTTAAATAACAGAGGGCCGCAATATTTCAGCGGCCCTCTGTATAGGAAGAAAAATTGAGCAAATGTTTCACTGTTGGATTAGAATGAATGATTAAGATCAGCGTAATTGAATTAGCGTGTATTGAGGATTAAAATTTGCCCAACAAAATTTGTTTTTTTCAGAGTTTCGGGTAAAGATATGGCTATCCGCAAATGCGGAAAAATTAAAAAAAATTGTTATCGGTTGGATTTGACAAGCGTGAATTTACTGGGGGTTTATTCGGCTGTCATGATAGTGTTTGGACGCAAAAAACGTCAAAATGATGAGATGGAAAAACCCACCTAAAAAACTACACACAAATGTACTGAGGGGATTCCATCTGTGCAAGCTTCATTTTGCCTAAATTTTATTTTTTTTAAAAATTTAAGCAAATATTAAGTACCAGTATCACATTCAAATTGAACAAGTCAATAGTACAAAAATACTATTTAATATTTTCAAAAAGCGGGCCAATAAAATGACTACATCAAAATGAGGTGTTCGAGCCAGTAAAATACCAAGGAAATGTCAGCCATCTTTCAAAATGGAAAGGAAATTTTGCAAAATAGTTGTTTACTAAACAATGTTCAGTAAATTTGCAACGTTTATCATTTACTATGGGCATATCACAAAGAAAAGAACGCGAAAAAATGGAAATGCGCCGTCTGATTTTAGACGCTGCCCTTCATTTATTTCGGACAAAAGGCTACGAGGGCGTCAATATGCGCAACATCGCAGAGGCGATTGAATATAGTGCGGCCACCCTTTACCTTTATTACAAAGACAAAAATGAATTGTATTTTGCCCTGCAGTTTGAAGCTGCAGCAGCAAAACGAGACCACCTGCTTCCTGCCATGGAAGTACAGGATCCGATGGAGCGGTTGATTGAATTTGGTCGCAGATATATTGATTTTGGGTTTAAACACCCTGACTTGTATGACCTGTTATTCATCACCAAAGCCCCGATGGAACACATTGAAAACCAGGAATGTTGGGCTTTAGGGATCGCAACCCACACTTTTTTTGAAGAAACCGTGCAAGCGTGTATCGATCAGCGGTATTTTAAAAGTACCGATGCAGCTACGATTGCCTACACCCTGTGGTGCCATGCGCATGGCATGGTGTCGCTGTTCATCCGTGAGCGTATGCGCATGTACCCGGAAGACCAAAGACAAGCACTTGCCGCGAAATCTTTTGAAATGATCATCAAAATGGCGGAGAGCCTGTAACCACTGAACAAGTTACCTGTACTGTTCATCCTGTTATTTCGACCATTCGCCGTATAAATATTGTAACGCAGTTCATTCCTGCGTTTTTTTGCACCACTTACTGAACGTTGTTTAGTTTTTGAAACTTGTTTTATAATGAAAAACATCCCCTTGTCACTCTTTTTATGCTTCTTTTTGGGAAGCGCCTTCGGGCAATCGGCCATTTTAGATGCTTACATACAGGAAGGCCTGCGCAATAACCTTGTGCTAAAGCAACAAAACCTCGATATCCAGAAAAGTATGGAGGCCGTGCGCCAGGCAAAAGCGCTTTTTTACCCCACTTTGAGTTTTAATGCTTCCTACACCTTGGCCGCGGGTGGTCGTCAGTCCAGCTTGCCCATTGGTGACTTGCTGAACCCGGTGTACAGCACCCTCAACCAGATTACCCAAACGAGCGCCTTTCCTCAAGTGGAAAATCAGGTCATTCAGTTTCTTCCGAATAACTTTCAGGAAACCAAACTGAAATTTGCTTACCCACTGTACAACAGCGATTTGAAATTCAACCGCCAGATCAAAGAATTGCTCGTGCAATCTAAAGAAGCCCAACGCAATGCCTACGAACAGGAATTGCGCTACGAAATGACCGGTGCCTACCTGCAATACCTCAAAGCATTGGAAGCAGAAAAAATATGGTACAGCGCCCAAACCGTGTACACCGAACTCAAACGGTTTAATGAAAGCCTGGTGCGCAATAATGTAGCTACCCGCGATATCGTTGCATCAGCCGATTACGAACTCAGCAAAGTAGACAAGGAACTTTTTCAGTTAAAAAGCAATCAAAATACAGCACGCGCTTATTTTAACTTTTTGATTAATAAGGACTTACAAGCAGATGTTATAGTTGATACGCTTTTGCTGAAAGCCACTGCCCAGGTGTATAACGGCCCCGAACTGGTACAACAAGCCACCCAAAAACGCCAGGAATTTGCGGCCTTACAAGCAGGCATGGACGCTTCCAGCACCGCCGTAAAACTACAAGAAGCCAACAAACGCCTGCCAGATGCCTTTATTGGGGGTGAAACTGGTTTTCAGGGTTTTGGCTACAATTGGTTTAACGGCACCCAGGCCTTTGTATTGGCGCAGGTTGGCATCACCTATGATATTTACGACGGCGGACTTCAAAAAAGCAAAATTCAGGAAGCCAAAATCGAACGTCAGAAGTTGCAGGCGCAATACGACAACACCCAACAACAAATCGCCCTGCAAATTACCCAAAGCCTCAATGCCCTGGATGCAGCCCGAAATGGCTGGCGCAGTGCACAAAATGGCCAATATTCCGCCGAAGTGGCCTATAAAATTATTGCCAATAAATACAAAGCCAACCAGGTACTGCTGCTCGAACTGCTCGATGCCCAGAACCGCGTAACCACCAGCAAGTTGCAAGTGTTGCTCGCCTGGAACGATGTACTCATCAAGGAAGCCGAACTACGCAAGGCTGCCGGGCTATAAAACCATTGACTAAAAACGATCCTCCTCATTAACATCCCATTCGGATGTCTTTCTACAAAAAAATAGCATGAAACACATCAGCATTCGAACCCTCGCTCCCTTATCGCTTGTTGCTTTTGCTTTGGTTGGACTCGCCTACCTCTTAGGTTGCGGAAATGCCGCCCCGGCCAAAAAAGCAGAAACCACCAACACCGTGGCAGGCCTGATTCCGGTTAAAACCGCGCCCGTACAACAAAAAAACATCGCCCTGCCGATTCACAGCAGCGGTTTTTTAAATACTTCGGCTGAACAACGCCTTTCCTTTAAAATTGGGGGCATTATTCGCAAAATTTATGTGGATGAAGGCGATGTAGTGCGCGCCGGACAATTATTGGCGGTACTCGACAAAACCGAAATTGATGCCCAGGTACGGCAGGCACAGGAAGGTTTGACTAAATCGGAAAGAGACCTGGCACGGGTAGAATCGCTGTACCGCGACAGCAGCGCGACGCTCGAATTGGTTCAAAATGCCACCACCGGCCGCGATGTGGCCAAAGAATCGGCCCGCATTGCCACGTTTAACCAGCAATATGCCGAAATACGCGCTACCCGCAGCGGAAAAATCATTAAAAAATTCATCAATGAAGGGGAAATTACCGGCCCCGGTACCCCGGCTTTCATGTTGTTTGAAACAGGCAATGATGATTGGGTCGTAAAAATTAATACCAGCGACCGTGACTGGGCGCGCATCAACCTGGGTATGCCCGCCAGCGTGCGCATGGATGCCTATCCCGACCAGGTTTTCATCGGAAAAGTTACCGATTTAGCACCCGCTGCCGATCCAAGCAGTGGATTGTACCCGATCGAAATCCGCATTAAACCCCAAGGAAAACGATTCGCCCCCGGCCTGTTTGCAGAAGTGGATTTGAGCCCATCCCAAACCCGTTCATACACCCTCGTACCGATGGAGGCCATTATTGAAGGCGATGGTAAATCGGCTTTTGTTTATGCCTTACAACCCGACGGTGCCAGCGTGCGCAAAATTCCCGTACAAATTGCCTTCATTGATGGTCAGCAAGTGATGATCGGTGGCGGATTGGAAGGTGTCACTGAAGTAATTACCAGCGGCGCGCCCTACCTGACCGAAAAGTCGAAAGTTGTAAAACAATAATTCCCTTTTACCCTTCATTCTTTTTTCATGCGTATCACAGAATTTTCCGTCAAAAATAGCCAATTTACCTTTATTATCTTTTTGGCCGTCATGGCATTAGGTATTGGCTCACTTTTTAATATGCCCCGGGCAGAAGACCCCAAATTTGAGGCCCCCGGTTATTCTATTATTATGGTTTGGCCAGGCGCCGGCCCCGCCGAAGTAGAGGATAAAATTACCGATAAGGTAGAATCCAAACTGGGCGAACTCGAAAACATCGACCGGATGACCTCCTTTTCGGCCAACGGGGTGATGGTGCTTACCCTCGAATTTAAACACGGCAACGACCCCGAAAAAAAGTATGAAGAGGTGGTCCGCGAAATCAATTCCTTGCGCCCGGAATTACCGCAAGACCTGTACCGGACCCAAATTCAGAAGTTTTCTTCGTCGGATGTAGCCATTATGCAAGTGGCACTGATTTCTGAAAATGCCTCCTGGGAGCAATTGCGGGAGGAAGCGGAAGACTTAGAGGAGTCTTTTGAAAAACTCGATGGCATTAAAGGCGCTGAAACCTGGGGTTTTCCCAAAAAAGAGGTGCGCGTGAGTCTGAACTTGCCCAAAATGGCTGCCGAAAAGATACCGGTTGAGCGGGTCATCGGCGCCCTGCAAGGGGAAAACGTAGCGATTCCTGGCGGTTCCGTGAATGTAGGTGAACGTCAGTTTTTTGTAGAAACCAGTGGCGACTATGAAAATTTAGAAGAAATTCGCAATACCATTGTGTTCGCAAATGGCGGAAAAATTGTATATGTAAAAGATTTAGCGCAAGTAGAATTTGCCTATGAAGAGCCACGTCATTATACCCAGTTCAATGGCACCCGCTGCGTGTTTGTTACGGCTAAAATGAAAAATGGCCAAAACATCACAGAAGTTGGGAAAGGGGTAAATGCAGCGATTGATGCCTTTAAAGCCGATTTACCGAATAACATCGACTTTAAAAAAGTGTTTGACCAGGAAGATTCGGTGCAAAAGCGCTTGGGCCGTTTTGTGAAAGACTTTAGTATTGCCATTTTGTTGGTGCTGCTTACCCTGTTGCCTTTGGGCTGGCGCGCCTCCATCGTAGTGATGATTTCTATTCCACTTTCGATTGCGATTGGTTTGTTTGCGCTCGATCAGTTGGGATATTCCTTAAATCAGTTGAGCATTGTGGGCTTGATCATCGCACTGGGTATTTTGGTGGACGACAGTATTGTGGTGGTTGAAAACATTGAGCGTTGGCTGCGCGAGGGGTATAACCGGAAGGATGCAGCAATTTTGGCAACCAAACAGATTGGCCTGGCTGTTTTGGGCTGTACCGCTACCCTACTGTTGGCTTTTTTACCTTTATTATATTTACCGGAAGCCTCGGGCGATTTTATCCGCAGTTTGCCGATGGCCGTGGTTTGTACCGTTTTGGCCTCTTTATTTGTGTCGCTCACCATCGTGCCCTTTTTGGGAAGCCGGGTGTTGGCCGAACATGAAAATCCGGAAGGCAATATGTTTTTGCGCGGTATGAAATGGGGGATTTCCAAATCATATGCGCCTTTATTGAACCGCGCCCTAAAATACCCACGCTGGACCATGGTGATTTCGGGCCTCATCTTCTTTGGGGTGCTGAGTTTGGCTGGACGAGCAGGTTTTGCGTTGTTCCCCGCCAGTGAGCGCCCGATGTTTTATATTGATGTAGAAACAGCACCGGGCACCAATATAGAAGAAACTTTGAAAGTCACCCAAATGGTGGATAGTGTGTTGGCAACCTATATGGAACCCAATGTACTCAAATACCCCGGGCATGGCGCGCCGCCTAAGGTAATTTCGTACGCCTCCAACACGGGCCGTGGCAATCCGCGTATCTATTATAACGTGATTCCACGCAACGAAAGCCCCAATTTCGGCCAGGTATTCGTGCAATTGCAGGAAGAAACCCCGCCGCCCGTAAAACTGCAATTGATTGATGAACTGCGTGAAAAATTCAAACTGGTAGCCGGTGCAACCATCAACGTCAAGAATTTTGAACAAGGCCCGCCGATCGAAGCCCCTATTTCCTTGCGCATTAAAGGTGATAACCTCGATACCCTGCGTGCCGTAGCCGCCAAAGTAGAAACGATGTTGGATGGCGTTGAGGGCACCATTTATGTAGACAATCCGATTTCGTCGATCAAAACCGACTTGCAAATCAACATCAACAAAGACAAAGCCACCAGCATGGGTGTTCCCGTGGTGGAAATTGATAAAATGGTGCGTTTGGCATTAGCAGGCTATAATGTGGGTGCATTTACCAACAAAGATGGCGACGCCTATAATATCACGGTAACGTTACCGCATGGCAAAACCTTTGCTGATTTGAAAATCCTCGACAATTTGTATGTCAATAGTTTAAATGGCGGTTCAGTGCCGCTGAATCAGGTGGCTGAATTGGTATTCAAACGTTCGCCCAACACCATTACCCATTACAACAAAGACCGTTTTACACGGGTAAGCGCCTTTGTGAAAAGCGGGTATTTGGCCAGTAATTTGAACGCACAAATCGCCACCGACCTCAAAAAAATTGATTTCCCGAAAGGATACGGATACACCATTGCGGGCGAGGTAGAAAGTAGTCAACGCTCTTTTGGCGGCATGGGAACCATTATTCTGATCACAGTCTTTGGGCTTTTGGCGGTCTTATTGCTCGAATTTGGCACCTTCAGGAGCACCTTTGTGGTATTATCGGTTATTCCATTGGGTATAATTGGCGCGATCTTGATGTTGTTGGTCACGGGTTATCCATTTTCCTTCACGGCCGTGGTCGGCTTGATTGCGCTGATGGGGATTGAGGTCAAAAACTCCATTTTGTTGGTCGATTTTACCAACCAATTGCGGGAAGAAGGCCGCGGGTTAGACGAGGCAATTCAGGAAGCGGGCGAGATCCGTTTTGTACCGATTTTATTGACTTCGCTCACAGCCATTGGCGGTTTGATTCCCCTGGCGATTGAGGAAAACCCGTTGTATTCACCGCTTTCGTATGTATTGATTGGCGGTTTGATCTCCTCTACCCTCTTGTCGCGGATTGTTACGCCGGTGTTGTATAAACTGCTGGCACCAAAAATTGAGGTAAAAACCCCTGAAAATGGGGAAGGAATACCAAGCTCAGAAACCACTACTGCTTAAAAACTTACACCACAGACTACTCCGATTAACACAGATTTTTTTTAATCCGTGTTAATCGGAGTAATCTGTGGTTAATCAAATCTGTGTTAATCCGAGTAATCTGTGGTAAACCTAATCTCTGTTAATCCGTGGTAAATCAAATCTGTGTTAATCCGAGTAATCTGTGGCAAACCAAATCTGTGTTAATCCGAGTAATCTATGGTAAACCAAATCTGTGTTAATCCGTGTAATCCGTGGTAAATCAAATCTGTGGTAAACCCGCTACACAGGAACCGATTCAAAAACATAATCCCGCAAATACAGAAAGGACTCCGTTAAATGTCCATCTTCGGCAATCATACCCCGCTGAATCACTGCGCTCTCGGCGCCTTTAAGCAATTCTGGTAAAATATTATCCATCAATTGTTTACCAAAAAAATCGGACGCATCGCGGGGCAGTTCAGAGGGCAAATTATCAATAGCCATTACATCTATCGCCTCTTTTTGAAACGCCCTGGTTTCCTGTCCCGTATTTGGATCAAAACCATATACCGGATCGGCAATCGTACTTGGGCGCAAGGTACAAGGCACCGAAGCATCGGGGGCGATGTCACAACTAACATCTGCGATTACCTGCAAAGCAAAATCAGCTTGGCGCATTTCCGATTGGGTAAAAAACTTGGGCGCGCTGGGATCGTAAAAAATGCCATTGATAAATATATCGGCACTGCGATAAAACGGGGCGAAAGTGCTGACGTATTCTGCGCCATTTTTGTAATAATGCGCTTTGTCAAAAACCCGAATACCCGCGTGGTGTTGCACATAATCGTGCGCAAAAAGTTGGGTAAACACCGGTTTATCATACGTTTTATGTAAAAAATCGCGGGGCGACACCTGGTGAATATCCATATCATGCAGGTTGCGCATCGCACCAGCGGCAACCCGGCCGCTACCGGTGAGTACAATGCGCAGGGGCGGCCAAGCGGTTGTCGGATACGCCTTTTTCACTTCGGCATAGTCGTGCGCAGCGTACATACGCGGGAGGGTGTACGCGCCGGTGCGCTGCCCGTACGCCCAGATGCCATTGTGCGCGCCCACCACGCCAGCATAAAAACCGAAAGCAATCAGTCGGTCGCCGCGTTCGTCGGTGAGCACTTCATAATCGATGAGGCGGATCTTTTTTTCGAGTACCGTTTGCAACAGATGCCGGTTGTAGGCCTGTTTTTTGATGGTATGCGAGAAAAACAAGTAGGTTTTGTTGGGAATGAGGTGTGCATCTGGCACTTCTTTCACCCCGAGCAATACATCACAATCGCTCAAATCTTCTTGGAGGGCGATGCCGAGTTGGGTGTATTCTGCATCTTTAAACGCGCGGACGGGCGAAGGCTCCACGACCACTTGAACGGGCCATAGCGCTTGCACACTGGCGCATTGTGCGGGCGTCAGGGGCGCTCGTGCATCGGATGGTTGCTTACGCTCCCGGATGATGCCGATTTTTAACATAATTATGAATTTTAATGGTTGGGCAACTGAGGCAAAGGTAGGTCATTTTGGCCGAGGTTGGAAGGATGGGCGAGGTCAATTTGCCTTAACAAAACATTGACCTTCAAATTTGGAACTAAACTAAGTAAAAAATGGTTTATCTTTGCGGATTCATGCGGAAGCCAGGGTGGTAGAAACATGAAAATTAACATGGGGCTGTCTGGTATCGACGGGAAAGTGCAGTTGATTTGTAAGCATGCCAGAGCATGGGCGGTTACTCTGTAAAAAACAACGTTCGACAATTGACTGGCAACACTCAGTATGCCATGGCTGCCTAGTTCTAAAGAATTAGAAAGCCTTTGCGCCGCGTGAGGGCAACGCCAAGCGTCCCCCTCTTCGTTTTGATGCCTGCTATATAAGCCGCCGCGTATCATCAAAAAAGTAGGATTGCCCAAAGAGATGCCTCGATCGGCGGGTGAAACACAGAGGATAAGGTGCGGATGTGTCTGTTGCTGAACCAACCCGTACTCGAAAAACCAATCAGTAAATAAGCATGTAGAAGGCGTTTTGACGCTTTGTCCGGACGCGGGTTCGAATCCCGCCAGCTCCACCCAAATTTGTTGTTTCGGGTTAGTTTAGATCAGGCTTTTTTCTTTGACTTTTGTGGTTGAATGGGAAAAGGTTGGTTTGGCTAACCCGAATTGCGTTTATGGCGCGTTCTTAGAGATCCGGCAAATGCTTCCATCTGCGCGTGCCTTGGCG
>CAIVGO010000069.1 GCA_903905445.1 uncultured Bacteroidota bacterium | reverse complement strand
GACCTCGCTAGAGGTCGAATATCTTACCCAAATGTTTCCGCTTTGCTGGGTGATCGGTAAAATGGACAAAAAAATCCCGAATTCTGGTTTTCACCAAAATTCGGGATGATCCAAGTTATTTTATATTATATTTAAGTGCCTAATTCCCAATCGTCCACTGCAACGTAGCCATCCAGTTGCGCCCGGCTTGTGGGAAAAACCCACTTTGATGGTAGGTATTGTTCTCCTCCAAGCGCGTATACGGATTATCTCCCCGCGCATCGTACGCTGCAGAAGTATATCGATAAGTCCATCCATTGGCGCTATACTGGGTATTGAACAAGTTTTGCACCGTAAAAATAAGCCGCAGCGGTTGTTTGAAGTACCGATTGAGTTCAACGTTGAACCGCAAGTTGCTGAAGAAGTATTCCTTCAAAATCGTATTTTCATTGCCGGTATTGTCGAGGTATTGTTTGCCAACATATTTACCCGATAAGGCTACAGAAAGTGCAATGGGTGCTTTGGCGGGCAAAACTTGCACGACAGCCTCTGCACTGGTAACCAGTCCAGGGGAAAAAGACAGGGGCGTATTGCGAAAACTTTGCGGTATTTGGGTGCCGCTATCCCAATCATCCACATAGGCTGTAAATGCGCGCACGATATTTTTACTAAACGCAGCTTGGGCATTAAAAGACACCACATCGCTGGCTTGAATACTGCCTTCCAACTCAAGTCCAATCCGATCACTTTGCGCAATATTGGTGCGTATATAAGCACCTACATTGTTAATGCGGCCGTCGAGTACCAATTGGTCGCGGTAATGCATCCAATAAATATTGGCCCTCACGTTCCAGTGCTGCCCTTTGCCTTTCAAACCGGTTTCCAAGTCGTACAGACGTTCCGGGCGTGGGCGACTGTTGGGGGTTGATTGGGTAAAATCGTCGCGATTCGGCTCGCGATTACCGATTCCGGCAAAACAATATGCGTTCAAATGGCTGCCCAAGTCTTTGCTGATGCCCACTTTAGGGTTGAAAAAATGCAAATCAACGGATTGATTTACATTGCGTAATAAATTATCGTACCCCAGAAACTGATATTGTACAAAGCGATATTGCACGTCTACCATGGCACTCCAGCCTTTACCTATTTCCGCTTCTGTTTTTAGGTAAATATTGGCGTCGAGTTTATCGGCCCGGTTGTCGTAATAAACCCAATCTTTGGGCACCGGACTCCATTGTGCCCACACAATATCGCCATAATGCCGTCCTTCATAGCGGTGTACCCCGCCGCCGAGCAACATTTCTGATAAGGTCAAACCCTTTTTTGCGGCATTGGTGGGGGTCCAGCGCAGGGCAAAAGTGCTGCCATAAAAATGGTTATCGAGCCAAAGTCGGCGGATCAGGTCTGTTTGGGTAACAAGACTATCTCCAATCGTAATATCTTCAATACCGTAATTTGTAAAAGACTGCGCTGCTTTATATTGCTCATAATAACCCAATCCCCGGGTATAATGGGCATTCAGTTGCAGGGCCAATTGGGTGCCCAACATCCGTTTGTAATGCAAAAGGTAATGCCGTTGGGAATAATGGTCTATTTCGTCCGCATAAGGCGTGCCCGGGCGTTCGGTTCCTGCCGTATTATATCGCCGAAGTACGGGATCATTCACGTATTGGGCAGGTACCCCATTCCAGGCCTGATAGGTTTCCTCTTTCCCGAACAGCAGGTTGGCTTGCAAGGATTGTTTGGTACCAATCCAGTTGGCACTCAAATGCCCGGCGTTCAAATTAGCCCTTGCTCGATCAATATAGCCATCCGATTGAATGGTAGAAATTCGGCCTTGCAACGAAAATTTGCCTTGCAACAGGCCTGTGCCCATATACATGGAAGATTTACGCGTATTGAACGATCCGAGGGTTTGGGTAAAGGTTGCAAATGGATCGGCCTGAATGCGGGATAAATCAATGTTGACCGAAGCGCCAAACGCGCCAGCGCCATTGGTACTGGTGCCTACCCCGCGTTGAACCTGAATTTCAGAAGCAGATGCGGCTAAATCGGGCAAATTGACCCAATATACTGCCTGGCTCTCGGCATCATTGAGTGGAATACCATTGAGCGTGACATTGATGCGGGTGGGGTCGCTCCCACGGATGCGCATGCCCGTGTACCCAATGCCCGTACCTGCGTCGGAGTTTTCGACCAAACCCGGCACTTTGGCAAGTAAATAAGGTACATCCTGGGCTTGGTACGTTTTAGCAATATCGGCAGCCGACAGGTTGGTGTGGGGCACCGGATTACGGCCGTTGACACGGGTGGCCTGGATGACTACCGTTTTCAAACGGGCGGTATCAGCATCAAAAGTTTGGGCGAAAAAAAGACTTGGAATGGAAAATAAGACGGCCGCCAGCATCAAGCGGCGGCAAACGGAGTGATTTAAAACACACTCAAACAAGAAATAATACATTTAAAAAAGATGATTGTGTGAAACAAGCGCCTACATGGGTGTAACATAGGCGTAGTGCTTCCACTACCCGCTCACTTCCCTTCCTGGCATTACCCGGGCAGGTTCGATGGGTATAATCTCAGCCTTTTTGTGCGCTGGTCCTGATTTCTGTGGCCACCAGAAACGCGGATTGCTTGCAAAAAAGACACCCCAATGAGTGGAAACAAATTTGGTATTCGTGTGGCCTGGTAGCGAACCAAGGCCTATTTACCGGCAACCAATTTTGCTCCGTAACGAGCTAAGGTACCGTAATATGTTGAACTATTTGCAATATATGGGCAAACCTTTTTTCAGGACTGCCTGATAATACCGTATAAGGCAGGTTTTGGGCGCGTAACAATAGTTCGTATTGTTCGAAAAGCGCATCGCGTTCCAGTGGATGCTCCCGCAAAGAATCGGGCTGCCAAGGAAAATCGGGTGCGCACAATCCATAAAACACCCGTTCAGCAGCATTTTCCGGGATTTGGATCAACGATTGTTGCGGGGCAAAACGATATTGCTCCCAAATATACAAAACCGTCCAATCGGTATCACAAATGAGGGTTTGGACACATTTTTGACGATACCAGGCTTCCCAGGCCAATTGTCCGCGTAAAATAGTAGGCAAATCCGAATGTACGTAAGGCCGACCCAAGCCATCCAGAAAAAATCGTGCAAACTCTTTGACCCATAATGTGTTCAAAGCGGCAGCGAGTTGTGCGGCCAACGTCGTTTTCCCGGATGATTCTGGACCGGTCAACACAATTTTCAAAAATGATTGTTTCTCCATCAGTACGCTACATGAATGGGCAGACTGCGCTACCTTTGCAGGGAAGCATCGGCACAAAAAATTGATATAAAACATGCATAGTATCGAACCGTTTTTCAACTGGCGTGATGCCTATATTGCCTCAGAAGACGTAAGATCCCCTTTTTTCGGACGCAAGTACAGCGAATTTTATTTCTCGCACAAACTCTACAACTATTATTTGCACCCGCAATGGGACGAATTTGGTTCGACCACCTTGTATGGCAAAGCCTTATTTGTAGATTACATCGACGGTTTCGCCTTGATCGAGCTGCTCGGTGAGTGGAATGATACCCTGCACAATGACATTATGTTTTTAAAACGCAGGTTGATTGATCCGATGCTGAAAGAAGGCATCACTAAATTTGTCTTTTTCTGCGAAAATGTGCTCAATTTTCATGGTGCGGAGGAAGATTATTACGAAGAATGGTCGGAAGAAGTACTGGAAGAATCGGGCTGGATTGTACTGATCAACATACGCAAACACGTGGAAGAAGAAATGGTCGATTATCGCCTCCAACGGTATATGCATTTTGGGGAAGACTACAATGACATTATATGGCGGCCGCATAAGCCCCTGTTGGTATTTCAATTGATTGACGCTTTGGTCAATGGCATGATTAAAAGGCTGGATTGATTTTTACAAGCAACAAGATTTATTTAAAAAAACTGCGATATATTTGTGGTTCGTTAGTGCCTTTTTTAATCCAGACCTTTGTTTTGGGTCGCTGTAATCCTTTCCGTCGTGGTCTCATAGATACAAATGATTCGTTAATCATTCCATACGGCAAAAGAATCCTGGCATTTAAGCGTTCTGAGGGCCGTTCCAAACCAAATCACTCCACATGACGGCAAAAAAACGCCTTTCCTTTTCCCAAAACCGCCACATTCTTCCATTTCTTGCCTTTCTATTTTTTTACGGATTCACCATTTTGACGCCCACACATTTGCAAGCCCAAAGCGCCGAAATATGCGACAATGGCTTCGATGATGACGGCGACGGCCTGATTGATTGTTACGATCAGGATTGCACCTGTACGGGCCAGTGTGATGATTTTTACTATACCACCTGCAATGCCGATTGCTTTTACATCCCGCCTTGTGGGCAACTTTCGCTGGGCATTCAGTGGGTCGGGGAAGCCCAAACAGGCACCTACTCGACCATTGTGGCGGGGGATATGGACAAAGACGGGATTCCGGAAATCGTCACCTACAAAACCGAAGCCGCTGATTTATACATCATCAATGGGGCTACCGGCAAAACCAAGGTCCACATTGTAGCGCCTTCCATTTTTGCAGGAGGCACTGCACCTGCCATCGCTGATTTGGACCACGATGGGTTTGGAGAAATTGTGATTGTGGCCAATGATCGGCGTTTGTACTGCTTTGAACATGACGGTACAATCAAGTACGTCAGTGCGATTCAGGTTGGTTATGCCGGGCGGTATGTGTTTTCGGTGCCCAATATTGCCGATTTCGACCATGATGGCTGGGCAGAAGTTAACCTTGGCAACCAGGTGTACAATGGCCAAACGGGTGCTTTATTGGCAGAAGGCGGCCCGAATGTATCGGCGGGCGAACACCCGACAAGGGTTGCAGGCGGTTTTTCCTTCAATTCTACGGTTGCGATGGATGCCTTACCCGATGGTTTTTGCGCGGATTGTGCAGGCCTTGAAATTGTGGCAGGCAACCAGGTTTTATCGGTAAATTTAGTCACTGGTGCCGTATTACCCATCGTGAGTGCCCCTGCTTTATACCTTGATGGATTTACCAGTGTGGCCGATATTGACCGGGATGGCGATCTAGACGCCGTGGTACAAAGCCGTAAAAATGGATTTAACACCTTATATGCCTGGGAAATAGAAACCTCCACGGTACTCCGGGAGTTTCAACTACTCAACAATTGGCAGGAGGGTGCTTCCCGGGTAAATATTGCCGATTTGAATGGAGACGGACAACTCGAATTCAGTTTTGTGAGTTACCCGTACTTATATGCCCTGCGCAATGATTTCACGATCCTGTGGACTTTGCAAATCAACGATGCCTCTTCGATCACCTGCTCTAGTGTTTTTGACTTTTGTGGAGATGGCTCCGCAGAGATCATTTACCGGGATCAGGACAAACTGCGGGTACTCAATGGGGCTACGGGCCAAATTGCCTGGCAGGATGTGTGCACTTCGCTCACCCACATTGAAAGTCCCTTGGTATTGGATGTAGACAACGACGGACAAACAGAGATTGTGATTGAGTGCGGCACCAATGGGTCCCTAATGGAGGGTACGGTGGTCGCTTACGAAGCCATTGGCAGTCCGGGCATCGCCTCGCGCAAGGTTTGGAACCAGCACGGTTACTTTAATACCAACATCAACGACGATTTAAGTGTACCCCGCATCCAACAAAACCCCGGGATTGTAAATGATTCATTGGTACTCAATACCTTTATGAATCAATACTTTAACCCAACTTTCCCTTCACCCGACGGCCGCATTACCATTACCCAGCAGCGATGTGTGGGGGATTCGCTGGAGGTAAGTCTTCAGTTGTGCAATACCGGCGATAATTTATTGCCTGCCAATACGCCAATTTCCCTGTATGTAGGCAATCCGCAAACCACCCCAGCGGTTTGGATCGGCGCTTTACCCATTGGTAAGTTGATTGCAGCAGATAGTTGCTTTGGCTTTACGGTGCGCTTTCCGCGGATTTCCAGCGATTCGGTGTTTTTTGTTTTAAACGACAATCATTCAAAAGCAACACCGTTCAACCTGGCGCAGGATTTTCCGGTAACGGCCATTGGCGAGTGCATTTTTACAGATAATATTGTGGGGCTGCGGTTTTATTACAACCCTGCAACACTCAATCTTGGGGTAGATACGGCCATTTGTGATCGGACGACCCTCCTGCTTAAGGCCAGTGGCAATGACTTGGTTTCTTGGAATTGGCAAGACAATACCTCCCTCGATCAACTTCCTGCTTCAAAACCAGGCATATATAGTGTCGTTGCAACCGATGTGTGTGGCATTACCCAAACTGATACGATTGATATTCGCATTGATAGCAGCACTGTGGTATCCATTGGTGCCGACCAGGTGATGTGTGCGGGCGAGCAGGTAGCCCTTTCCGAAAGCGGTTTTGATTTTTATAAATGGCTGCCCAACAATGCAGTAGATTGCGATAATTGCCCAAATGTAGCCGCATTTCCGCCTAAAACAGGTACGATAATTTTAGAGGCTGGTTTTAACAATGGTTGTATGAACCGCGATACCGTATTAATCACGGTACGCGACACCTTCAATTATCAGGTAGATACGACCGTTTGTTATGGCCGTACCGTACAATGGAATGGCCAAACGATTCCACCCGATGATAGCCGCAGTTTTTATTTTCAAACGGTTTATGGCTGTGATTCGATTGTGCATGTGCGTGTAAATGGCACCCTGGCTGGAACCTTTAACATTCCGGTAGATACTGCAGTTTGTTTGGGTAAAACCCTGCCTTATAATGGGTTCGTATTGGCACCCGGTGACCAGAAAATCTTCTTTTTATCGGCAATAACGGGTTGTGACTCCACCGTACAGGTCAATATTTTACCCAAAGACACCTTTTCTACCGCCGAAAGTCGCGTGATTTGCTCCGGGGCCAGTTCGGTGGTGTTTGGACAACAATATATCGAAAGCGGTATTTTCCGAAAAACATTTACTGCGAAAAACGGCTGCGACTCTACCCATACGGTACAATTGACGGTGTTAGACCCAATTACACTGAATCTGGAAGCCTTGCCCACCTGTTTTGCGGAAGCCACCGGTTCGCTTATTTTAAATGTGCTTGGCACTGCGCCACCTTTTGATTATAATTGGAACCTGCCTGCCCCCAATCAACCAACGCTCGATCAATTACCTGCAGGCGCTTACGCCGTGACCGTTACCGACGCCAATGAATGCACAGAAACAGCAAACACCGTACTCAACGCCTATCCGCCCATTGAATTTGAGGCGATTACGGTGCCGGTGCAATGTTTTGGGCAAGCAAGTGGCGAAATTCAAATCAGCAGCACCGATACCAGTCTGGTATTTGGCCTGGATGGCCTGCAATACAGTCAACAACTAATAAATAAAGGGCTAATTGCAGGCGATTATGCCGTTTTTGCCCAAGACATATATGGTTGTGTCGACACTTTGGCCCTAACGGTGACCGAACCACCCCAACTTACCCTGCAATTACCAGCCGATGTAACGGTGGCTTTGGGCGATTCCATTCAAATAAATCAGCTGGCATCGGGACTAACGCCCACCTTATATACTTGGAACAATACCGCTTATTTGAGTTGTACGAATTGTCCTGATCCATTTTCGCGTCCGTTGCGCGATATTGAATATGCGCTGACGATCACCGATGAAAATGGCTGCACTGCCAGCGACTCGATGTACATCACGGTGGCACGCATCATTCAGGTATATGTGCCCACTATTTTTGCGCCTGATGGCGCGGATGTACGCAACAGCATGTTCAGTCCTGGATTTGGCCCTGCAATTTACCGCATTCGCCGTTTTCAGGTGTATGACCGCTGGGGCTCACTGGTGCATGAAATACAGGATGGCATCCCGAACGATGTTGGAGCATCCTGGGATGGTAGTATAAAAGGGAAACTAGCCAATCCGGGGGTATATATTTGGGCCCTTGAAGTGGAATTGGTGGATGGGGTACTAGCGAATTACCAGGGAAATGTGACCCTGTATCGATAAGGCACCCTTGTGGTGGCTGTTTTTGCAATAAATGCCCAAAAACAGCCACCACAGGTATCCTATTTAAAAAAGTGAATTTCAACCCTTCTGCTGAGTTGACGGGCTTGAGATGAATCTGGGTTCGACATTAAAGCGGGGCGACTTGCGCCAAAACCACTCACACTCATACGCGTTGGGTCAATGCCTTTCGAAACGAGGTAATCGAAGCACTTTTTAGCCCGTTGTTCTGAAAGTAATTGATTGGCGGGTAATTCGCCGCTATTATCAGTATGGCCTTCAATTTTGATTTTGAAGCTCGGATTTTCCTTTAAAACCTCTAAAACTTCTTGCAAGGTGGCGTAAGATGTCTCAAACCAATCTTGTTTTTGGGAATTGAAATAAAGGGCTTTGAACGGCACGCCCGCTTTGTACATCGAAACGGCGCCCGGACAGCCACTGTTGCTGAACGAGCCAGCCATGGTAGGACATAAATCATCGCGATCGGCTACCCCATCGCCATCGCCGTCTGGGCAACCTTTGAGTTTGGCATCCCCTTTAATACCCGGACAATTGTCGTTGTTGTCGGCGAGTCCGTCTCCATCACTATCGGGACAACCTTGGTAAAGCGCAATTCCTGCCATATCCGGGCAGGCATCTACTTTATCGGCCACGCCATCCAGGTCGCGATCCAGGCCTGGGCAACCCTTCAGTAGGGCTGGTCCGGCATCATTCGGACAAGCATCGTCCTGATCAGGAATGCCATCCGAATCCGTATCCGGGCATCCTTCAAATGATTCAATACCAGGCAAATTCGGGCATTTATCTGCATCATCGGCTATACCATCCTGATCCGTATCCGGACACCCCATGGATGTACGCGGCCCTTTTACATCCGGGCATTTATCTTTAGCATCAATGGTGCCGTCCAAATCGGCATCTGGACATCCGAACGCTTGTTTACTTCCTGGCGTGTTGGGGCATTTATCCGCTGCATCGGCCACGCCGTCGCCGTCGCGATCGGTTTTACCAAAACTTCTACTCAAGGTAATCTGACCAACAAAATACCAATCGTTGGCAGTAGACTTCGTAACAGCTTTCAAACCATCCAAATAGTCGGAAAAATTAATCCGGAATGCACCTTCCAGTCCAAGCGACATTTTTTCGGACAACCGTATGCGCAGACCCGCCCCGATGGGCACATGCAACATCCAAAAAGATCGATTAGCCCGATCCTTATCAATATCCGTGGTTGTAAAACTCGGATGGAGCCCGTCGTCGATACTGTAGTCTACCACCGGATAAGCGTACGTAAGCCCTCCACCCGCCATAATATAAGGACTGATCAGCCTTGCCTTCGGTTGTAGCACCGTTGTATCCCCGTTCTGTATGCTCAATTTCCGGGTTCGATCAAAAGATTGTACGGTACCGGTATTCTTTTGCAACGGCGTATTACGCCCAAATGGATAAATCTCCATTCGACCTGATCCATCTAAAAAAGGCGTCCTAAAAGAAATTTGGCGTTCTGCGTTGAGAATATTGGGATAACTGGCTTCATTCCCCGCTAAGTACCCGGCAGTACCATCCGCGCGCAAACTTATATAATTGTTAAGGTGGAATCGAATTAATCCTGAACCAGCAGGTCGTATAAGGCCGATTGCCTTGGGGAATGGATCCAATTCACCCATATAGTAAGCCCCCCCCAGGCCTAAACCTATTTCCCAGGGTCGCTGGGCTTGCATGGAAAATGAAAACAAGAAAAAGATTAACCAAATAATATTTTTCATAAATCTGGATTTGGATGAAACGTAGACAAAATAGTCTACCAAAAGCGGTTTTAAATACTAAAAAAAGGCAAAATGCACATTTTTGTAGCACGATTTCACATATAGCAATAATTATTCCAATATAGAAGATTACATATTTATGTAGCTAATAAAAATTGTTAATACGCCAGCGCAAATGGTTAAACATGGTTAATTTAAAAGACTTTCCACTTTTTACCACTCAGTCCATTTCCAGGCGCGGGTTTTTCCACTTTTTACCACATTGCGTGTAAAGACTGTAATAAATTATCCTTTTTTTGACTATTTACGGATTTTTAGGATCCAACGAACATTGTAAAAAGGCTTAAATCAGTTAGATTTCAAAAAAACAACGAGAAGTTTCTAAAAAATTGACACTTTTTACCACGAAATTAATTATTGATAATCAGCATTTTAAACATCGTATAAATAAAATTAAAACACTTTTTTCATAAAAAATGTAAAATAGTGGTAAAATGTGGTAGAAAGGAATACATTTGTGCCAGTGAATGAAGGGCCAAACCCACGTACCGGTCTGATTTCACGTAGCAGAAATTAACTAAAGTCCCACACTTTGCAACTCATTGGCGAATTTCCAGTGGCTCTTGACAACAAGGGTCGTTTGCGCCTTCCAACCGCGCTACTGCGTCAACTTTCCGCTCCCACAGCGGATGGTACGGACGAGCAGAGCGGTTATGAGTTTGTTGTTAACCGAGGTTTTGAAAAATGTCTTACCCTCTATCCCAAGTCTGTGTGGGATGCCATTACGGTCAAATTGAGCCGACTCAATCGTTTCAACGATCGCAACCGGATGTTTATCCGCTCTTTTTATTTGGGCGCATATCCGGTTACTACCGATTCGGCCGACCGAATTCTGCTACAAAAACCTTTGATGGACTATGCCAGCATTCAGGATGATGCGATCCTGGTTGCGATGGACGACCGTATTGAGATATGGTCGCCCGAACAGTATCAGTCCCTCGCTGCCATTGATTCCAATGCTTTTGCCGACCTCGCCAACCAGGTGATGGGCGGCGGAGAAGAGGGCGCTGGCGGCACAGAAGGCCCTAGCCTCGAAGATATCTTTGGATCTTCCGGCATCTAATATTCTGACACACAGCATTTTCTGAAAAAAAATAAACAGTCCCTAAACTCCGAAAACCAACCGCCCCGAATTGCCCATAAACAGCAGGATCTTATGTACCACGCACCCGTATTGCTTCAGGCTTCTATCGACATGCTCCGGATTCGTCCAGACGGCAGCTATGCCGATGCAACCTTTGGCGGAGGCGGGCATGCGCGCTTGATTTTAGAACACCTGGACGAAGACGGCCATTTATACGCTTTCGACCAGGACCCGGATGCGCAAAAGAACACGGAACAGGCCGTGTTTTCCCAAAACCCGGCTTTTCATTTTATTCCGTCCAATTTTCGGCACCTGAAGCGGCAATTGCGGTCGGAAGGGCAACGCATTGGTTCAATGGATGGTATCCTTGCCGATCTGGGCGTGAGCAGCTATCAACTCGATACGGCCGAACGCGGCTTTAGTTATCGTTTTGATGCTGAATTGGATATGCGTATGAACACCCTCGATGGCCCCCGTGCTTCCGATGTGCTCAACACCTATTCGGCTGAGGCTTTGCAACAATTGTTGAGTATTTATGGGGAAGTACGCAACGCCCGAACCCTCGCACTCGCCTGCGTGGAACGTCGCAATGCACAACCTTTCGCCACGACCGGCGATTTGGTAGAAATATGCGGCAAAATATTCATCGGCGACCGCATGCGCTACCTTTCTCAGGTATTTCAGGCCCTGCGCATGGAAGTAAACGACGAAGTAGGCGCGCTGAAAGACTTCTTGACCGACTCCCTCGAAATGCTGGCGCCCGGCGGCCGCTTGGTGGTACTCACCTACCACTCCATTGAAGACCGACTCGTGAAAAACTTCATGAAAACCGGCAATGTGGAAGGCGTGCTTGATAAAGACTTTTACGGCAACATTACCCGGCCCTTCGAATTGGTGCTCAAAAAAGCCCAGGAAGCCAGCGCCGAAGAAACAAAAGCAAATCCGCGCGCCCGCAGCGCTAAACTGCGGGTTGCCCAAAAATCGGAAAAATAGCCATGGCCAACAAACTGCTCAACGCACTAAATGTCAGCCAACGCACCACCGATTTCGTGTTCGGCAACTTCGCGTACCTGATGTTTTTGGGCTTTTTGGCCATTATTTATATCGCTAACGCCCATTTTGCCGAAAAAGGAGTAAGAAAAATACAAGTCCTGCAAAAGGAGATTAAAGAGTTAAAATGGGAATATACCAGCATTAAAAGCGAAACGATGTATAAATCGATGCAATCGCAAATAGACGAAAGCCTGGAACCGGTGGGATTGGATTTGGAGAATAAGGGACCGCGGGTAATTAGTGATGAATGATGAGTGATGAGTGATGAGTGATGAGTGAGGAGTGAGGAGTGAGGAGTGAGGAGTGAGGAGTGAGGAGTGAGGAGTGAGGAGTGAGGAGTGATGAGTGAGGAGTGAGGAGTGAGGAGTGAGG
>CAIVGO010000068.1 GCA_903905445.1 uncultured Bacteroidota bacterium | reverse complement strand
TGTTATGGATATTGCTTACCTGATACGCATTCTTGCGCGCCGCAAATGGCTGATTCTTTCCGTAATGCTGGCAACGGCCGCCGCAACCTACTTGTTTATTGGCCGAAAACCGAAACAATACAAGGCCACTGTCATCATGGCAACCGGTATTGTGAACTATAAAGGGATCAATTCTGATAACTCCGATGCATTTGTACAACAATACCAGGTAGATAACGCTTTTTCTAACCTGATTGAATTTACCCAGTCCCGTTCTACCCTCAAAATCCTGGGGCTGGAAATGCTGAAACACGATCTTTCTGCCAGTCCTAGCGGACCAGAAAAGGCTTTTCGCCAGGGAAATCCGGCATTGGTTGGACTTACGCCCGAGGATTTTACCGCTAAATCAGTGGCGTTGCGCCAGGAAATCAGCAAAATCAACCTCGACAGTCTTACCGACCCTTCTTTTAGCCCGGATCTTGATTTTTTACTCGACCGCGTGTCGCGTGCATATGGGTACGACCACGATGCCTTGAGCGCTTGCCTCGCCATTAAACGCAAAGGCACTACCGATTATTTATCCATTGAATTGACCACCGAAAACCCGGCTTTGTCGCGGTTTATGGCCAATACTTATTCCACCCGCTTTATGCGCTATTACCACAACCTTTCGGTGCGGGAAAAACGCAAATCGGTGGAGGCTTTTTCGCGCCTGTCGGAAGATAAAAAACAGGTGGTAGACTCTATTACTGACCTCCGGTTTATGTACCTGAAACAAAAAGGACTGCCTGCGTTGGGTAAACAGAGTGAAGAGTTGATCGCACAAATTGCCAAACTGGAAATTGACCAGCAACGTGCTTCTGCCCGTAAACGTTCGGCGGCCGAATCGGTAGAAAAACTGGATAAATACATGAATGACGGCAAAAAACGCGATGTCGACGTTACCCAGGGCCGGGTTTTGGAAAAAAACAGCACCGACGAACAGTTTCAACGGGTGCGCGAACTCACCAAACGCAGCATCGAAACGGGCGGGAAAGATGAAGATGTAGAAACCGAACTGGCAGAAGCCAAATCAGATCTGGAAAGAACCGTGCAAAGCTCGGCGAAAGTGCTGGGCAAACAACGCCCGGAAGATTCGAAAAAAACCAGGGAGGACCTGTATAAAGAAAAGGTGTCGATTGATATGGATCGGATCGAAGCTTCCGAAAGTTCGAGCCGATTGAGCCAGGAAATCTGGTCGCTCAAAAACAAACTGAGTTCGATGGCCGCCAGCGATGAAATTTCCTCCAAATTAGAATCGGATGAAGAACGGGCGCGGAAAGAATTTGAAGAAGCCGACGCCGAATTTATCAAGGCAAAAATGAACCTCGAAAATGCCGTTAATCCGCTGTCGATTGTAGAAAATGCGCAATTGCCCGAGCATCCCGAGCCCACGCGTCAAACCATGATCAGTGCTTTTGCGGCCATTGTTTCGGGTACGCTTACCTGCATTTTGTTGTTTTTGTTCGCCTATTTGGACAACACCATTCAATCGATCGATTCTTTTAAAAAACATACTGCGGACTTGGCTTTTTTGGGTACCGTGTGCACCATTCCGGTAAAAGGCCTCGATTTTAACCAGGTTTTTGCCGGTAAAATTACCGCGCCTGCTTTCAGTAGTTTCCGGGATAATGTGCGCAAAATCCGAACCCAGGTGTTGCAATCGAACCAGCGGGTGTTCCTGATTACCAGCCCTAAAAACAAAGAAGGCAAAACGTTTATCATGCACGCGCTGGCCTATAGCCTGGCTGCCAACAATAAGAAAGTGTTGATGCTCGACACAAATTTTAAAATGCCCTTGCCGGAAGCATATTCCGCACAGGCCAGTCCCAACAGCGCCCTGCTCAACCAGTTGATTCGAGAATATGGGTTGGCAGAGGTGTTTCAACAAAAGGAAAAAGGGCAAATGGACCCGGAAGACCATTTTGTGGATGTAATTGGCAATACCGGCATGCACAGTTCGCCTTCCGAATTGCTGGAGCATGAAGCGTTTGTACAGTTTTTAACCGCACTCAAAGGACATTACGATTTTATTCTGTTGGAAGCGGCGGCGCTCAATCAAAATTCGGACGCCCAGGAATTATTGCCTTACGTGGATCGGGTAATCGGCGTATTCAATGCGCGTATGGCCATTAAACAACAGGATGCCGCAACAATTGCGTTTTTGCGGGGACTCGGCGAACGCTATGGCGGCTCGGTCCTCACACAAATGGACGCACAAAACATCGCATAAACAAACACGCATGGAGCGCCGTTCGGAATGGTTTCGCGCCGGCTTGCTGACTTTGCTTGAAAAAGGCGCAGGACTGGTATTTTCGCTGGGTACAACGGTGCTGTTGCTGCGCGGTCTGTCGAAAGAAGACTTTGCTGCCTGGGGCCTGTTTCTGATCATCACTTATACCCTCGAAATGGGGCGTAATGGCTTGATTCAGAATGGTTTTATCCGTTTTTTAAATACCCACCGCCAAGATAATGCGGCTGTATCGGCTATTTCCAGTGCGGCTTTGTTCCTGAGCCTGTGTTTTTCCCTGATTTCCAATGTCTTGTTGTGGGCCAGCATGTCCTGGATTGCGGCTAGTTTTCAATCGCCGCAGGTATTGTATGTGCTGCCAGTATATTTCCTGACCAATTTTGTGATGGCCCTGCTTTACCATTGCAATTTTGTGCAACAGGCCAATTTTGAGTTTCGGGGTATTTTTTGGAGCACCATCTGTTTTCGCGGATTTTTGTTTGCCTGGGTTGT
>CAIVGO010000067.1 GCA_903905445.1 uncultured Bacteroidota bacterium | reverse complement strand
TTCATGGCGACCAGTACATTTTGGCGGCCAAAAGAATACAAGGCAATGCTTGCATCCTGAAAACCATCGCGGGTGAGGTTCACCTTACAATCAATCACCCGATTGAGGGATTCGAAATAATATTTTCCGGCAGCGTCGGTTCTGCCCGTACCACAGGCACAGTCCAGGAAATCCACTTCTGCGTTTGTAATGGGCTTGCCTTGTTCATCCGTAACCAACAGGTGCAGGTATTTATCATCGGCCGTGTTGGTACTGGCGATGTTGTTTCCGTTGCTGTATTGTACCGGTTTGTTGTTGTTATTGAGGGCATTGCTTTCCAAATCATCACCGCGACGTTTGGTAATTTGCCAAATATCTTCATTGCCCCGACCACCCAAACGGTTGCTGGTGAGGTACCCAATGTTTTGATCGGCATCGTACACAAAGCCGTAATCGTCTCTTGGAGAGTTGATGCCGAGTCCCAACTGGAAAATATTTTTGACTTCATCGGTGCCCAATTCAGCGCGGAACACATCCATACCTCCCAGGCCATCGTGCCAATCGGAAGAGAAATACAGGTTTTTCCCATCATAAAAAGGGGTAACCTCATTGCCCGGTGTATTCAGTGGGGTGCCCAGGTTGCGGGGCGTTGTCCAGCCGTTGGAAGTCCAATTGCTCACATACAAATCCCATCCGCCATATCCGCCTTCCTGGTTGGAGGCAAAAACCAGGGTTTTGCCATCCGGAGAAAGCGATGGGAAGCCAGTTGCATAGTCGGCGCCATTAAAGAAAAAGGCTTTTTCGCCACTCCAGGTACCGTTTGCATCAATATCGGAGAAATATAGGCTCATATTGATGCCTTTCTCTGCAATTTGCCGCGTGCCATTGATAAAGTTATTGCGGCAAAATGCGGCGGTGCGTCCATTTTTTGTAAAAGTAATGGGCCCTTCATTGAAGGCGCTTTGCAAATCGGTGCGCAACAAACTCGGTTTTTGTAAAAAGCCGTTCTCCGGGTTGCGTTGGGTAACAAACAACTGATTGAAGGCACTGCCCGTCCAGTCAGATACTGCTTTTGACTGTGATTTGCGGCTAATATCCGTGCGGGCCGAGTTGTACACCAGGCGTGTTCCCCAAAAAGCAGGCGAAAAATCGGCTGCTTCTGTATTCAAAGGCTCATTACGGGCTATGTAATTGCCTTCCTTTTTGGACGCATTGATCGCGTAATCGCACATTTTCAGGTAATGCTCGCCTTCCTGTTCGTTGCCTTCTGCATAAAAGCGGAATTGTTTTTTGGCGGCGGCATAATCACCGGTGTGCATCAGGGCAATACCAAAACGCAGCAATACATCGGGCGTTGCACTGCGCGATTGGGCTGCTTTTTGATAATATTCGAGGGATTCCTCTGGTTTGTTTAGTTGAAAATAACAATCTGCCACGCGCACCATCGCTCGGGCGTTACTCGGGTCTTTTTTCAGCACCTCTTGGTAGGTTCTGAGTGCCAAATTGTAGGCATAAAGGTCAAATTGTTTGTCAGCGCGTACAAGCTCGTCTGACACTCCACTTTGAGCGGAGAGCCGAACTGCGATGCAAAGGAGTAGTACGGCCAACCACCCAGCACGAAAAGTCGTGTTCATATCGGAATGGTTTTTAATAAGAAAATGAGTGTTTACATACCGTAATTGCGCAGCAGGCCGAGAAATGGGAAGCGCGCGCCGGACTAAGGTTCAATCAAATACAAATGATATATAACATCTTTTTGATGAACTTAGTATAGTGGAGAGACTATCTTTTGATCGAGGAACTGCGCAAATGTAAGTGCTTTCTAAATACCGTGCAATTTTTTTTTAAAAATAGCAGGTTTGGGTTAATCAACAAATAAAAAACGGGAAACATCTGGTGTAGAGATGTTTCCCGTGTGCAAACCGAAGGGTCTGCCTATTGCAGGTGTTTTTGCGGCAGTGATCAGCCTATTTACCCGCTCCGAGCTTGTAAATGTATTTTTCAACTTCGCGCCAGTCGGTAGAAGCTGGGTTCGGGAAATCCGTACGCAAACGATCGAAAGCTTTAATCGCGTCTTCTTTTTTGTTTTGGAATTCGTAGAACATACCGAGTTTTTTCAAGTAGTAACCAGCAATCAACTCGTTTTTGGTCGCGTTGGCGGCTTTTTTGTAATAACCTTCCGCAGTAGAAAAGTCTTGCTTTTCCGCGTAAGCATCACCGATGCAACCATTGCGTACCGCAGCCATATCGTCTGTTTTAGGACTGTAGTCCTTCAACTGTTCGATCGCACCGTCAAAATTGCCAGTGTTCAGGTAACAAATACCTGCGTAATAATTCGCGAGGTTGCCTGCAGGGGTGCCACCGAATTTGTCGGCGATTGCCAAAAAGCCGTCGAAACCACCACCTGGGTTTTCTAAGGCAAGTTGGAACGAGTCGCGGCCAAATTGTTGTTCTGCCTGCCACATGGCAGCTACTGCTTCTGTTTGGCGTGGTTCTACAATCAACTTATTATACAACCACCAGCCTAACACGACCACTAAAATGCCACCAAGGACATACAGGATCACATTTTGATATTTTTCCCAAAGAGATTGTACAGACACCGCTGATACTTCCTCTGCTATCACTGTTTCCGTTTGGGATACTTTGCGTTTTGCCATTTTCAATTCAAAAATTAGTAAGGTTCAAACTTGTTTCGTTGTGTGCGCAAAAAAGGCCCGCAAAAGTACGGAAAGTTTGAAATGGCGAAGGAAAAATTAAGAAATTGTTTTTTTTATGTCAATCTGCTTTCTTTTCCTGAATAAACATGCACAAAATGGCCGCAATTGTGAGCAAAACGCCTCCCAACATCACTGCCGACACCCGGTCGTTGTGTAACAGGTGCTCCATAATCCAGCCAAAGCCCAGCGTCGCCATGATTTCAGGCAGCACAATGAAGAAATTGAAAATACCCATATAGATACCCGTTTTGTTGGCGGGTAAAGCGGGCGCAAGCATGGCATACGGCATCGATAGGATACTTGCCCAGGCGATACCCACCCCGGTCATGGACAATAACAGCATATATTGGTCGTGCACATAGCCTACAGAAAACAAACCGATTGCGCCCAACAATAAACACATGGCATGCGTAAAACGCTTGCTGGTTTTGCCTGCCACCACCGGCAACAAGAAGGCGACCAAAAACGTGATCAAAGAATAAAAGGCAAAACAAATGCCGCCCCATTCATTGCCATCCACGCGCCGCTTCATGTTGGTACCAACTATTTCTGTAAAGCGCTCGGTTGTTTGGAAGGTGCTCTGTAATTCAGCCCCAGGA
>CAIVGO010000066.1 GCA_903905445.1 uncultured Bacteroidota bacterium | reverse complement strand
GTATTACTCCATACCAACGGGCAATCGGATGGTTTCTGGGGCTTTTCTGATCTATTTCCTGAAAATACCCGGTTCGTTTTGAAAGGTGCTTCCATTTTGGATGGCGCTTTGAAAAAAGATCAAATGCAAGAATAAGCTTGTAGCGGTGGGGAGTTGAACTTTTTTTCATTTTACTCCCCATCTCAACAAGTCTAATAGATCCAACCACTTCAATTTTTCAATCAGTTTAATCTGAATTTAAACATGAGAAAGTACCTTTTCCCATTTACCCTGTTTGTGCTTGCAATGGTAGCATTGCTCCCCAATGCTTGCAAACACGAGCCCAACCTGATTCCAACCGACCCCAATGGCCAAGACACAACCCTCTTGCCAGTTGATTCGGTAGATTTGAGCGGTTTTCCTTGTAGTTCGGACACCGTTTATTTTCAAAATCAAATTTTACCCCTGCTGATTTCACAGTGCGCGCAGGCTGGTTGCCACAATGCAGCTGCTCATCAAGACGGCGTGTATATCACGGATTACGCCAAAATCATGCAGAACATCAAGGCCTTTAATCCCAACAACAGCAAACTGTACAAGGTAATTGTTACAATCGACAATGGAGATCGTATGCCCCCAGCGCCAGCCGCTAAATGGACAACGGCGCAGGTTGATTTGCTGAAAAAATGGATCAATCAGGGCGCACTCAACAATTCCTGCAATGAAAACTACGGCGCTTGCGATACTACGGGTATCACGTATACGAATACCATCAAACCTTTGATGGATAATAAATGTGTGGGTTGCCATTACACCTATTCTACCACAGGCGGCGGTATTGACTTGAGTTCGTATGAAACCGTGAAGACGGTTGGACTGAGCGGCGATTTGTACGGTGATATTGCTTACCTGCCGGGCTTCAACAAAATGCCCAAAGGCGGCGCTAAATTGTCGTCGTGTACCATCCATCAAGTGGATGCCTGGGTACGTGCCGGGATGCCTAAATAGGAAAACGCCTTCAGGGGGGATTCTGCCTTGTTCGCCTGAACATTTTCCGGTTTCGGCAATTGGGGTGTATACTTGAGGAATCCTTTTGACGTTTAAAACGTCTTAATTGTCAAACAGATTCAACAGACTGAATCAAACTAATTCTTTAAATCACATACCTTATTCCCTTATCATGTTGCAAAAAACATTTTTTTCGCTCCTCACTGCACTTTTAATTGTTTGCATCGCTCCGGCCGTACAAGCGCAGAAATATTTCAGCCGCAATGCAAAAGTGGCATTTGACGCAACGGTAAAATCTTCTCCAGAGAAAATTGCTGCGGTGTCAAACAGTGGAACCATTGTATTGGATAAAGCAACCGGCTCCATTCAGACAGCCGTTCTATTAAAAGGACTTTTGTTTGAAAAAGCGTTGATGCAAGAGCATTTCAATGAAAACTATGTAGAATCTTCCAAATACCCGAAAGCAGAATTTAAAGGAAAATTGGAAAACCCGGGTGCCATTGATTTTACAAAAGATGGCAATTACACAGGTACCTTGAATGGTACAATGACCATGCATGGCGTAACGAAAGAACTGAAAACACCGGTTTCATTTACCGTTAAGTCAGGTAAAATCACTGCAAAAGCCAACTTTGCCCTGGTTTTGGCCGATTATAAAATAGATATTCCTTCTTTGGTGGCCGATAAAGTTGCCAAACAGGCAAGCATTGAAGTAACAACTACATTGGAACTACTGAAATAAGCTGGTAGCCAGCAAATAAACACAAGTCAACGTTCGCAAGGGCGTTGACATTTTTTTTGTGTTAAGTATTAATCAAACGTTTGTTTAGTTTTTTAAAAAACGTACTTTTGTGGCGTTTTTAAAAACGCATTTTTATGATGCAGGGTAATTTAATTGAAAAATCCGACAAGCGGCAACACCTGATTCAGGTTGCAGAGTTGTTGTTTGCACAACATGGCTATGAAGCGGTTTCGATTCGACAACTTGCCAAAGAGGCGGGTGTCAACCTGGCCATGATCAGCTATTATTTTGGTTCCAAAGAAGGTCTGTTCGCGGCCATCCTCGAACACAAAATACCCCGCACGCGTGAAAAACTGGAAGAGATTATGTTACAAACAACAGATCCCTGGGAACGTATCGCACGCACCATTGATGTTTATGTGGATTCGATGTTTAGCAACCATAGTTTTAGCCGCGTAATCACCCGTGAAATGTCTACCCGACAACGGCCAGATAATGTAAAACTAATTGTGGAACACGTTTCCAAAAATATGCGCATCATCCGTGGATTTATCGAAGAAGGCCAGGCTTCCGGGCAATTTCGGGACGTCGACAATAATTTAACCCTTGCCTCTTTTTTTGGCACCCTGACTACGATGATCAGCAATACCGGCATGATGTGCATGCTTACCGGTGAAGTCGATGAAGCGGTTATTTATACAGAAACGTATAAAGACCGTGTGCGCGCCCACCTAAAATCAATGCTTAATCACCACTTAATTCCATAAAAAGCAATTAAAAGTTGCCACACATAGGCCATAATTCAAATTTGAATAGGCGCTAAATCCGTTTTTTAAAGGCGGTTATTGTAAAATAGCCGTTTAGTGCATCCTTTTACGATCTATCTCTATTTGTCATGATTCTTTTTTTTAAACTAAGCAGGATGATCCTCTTGCTTTTGCTGCCCGCAAGTATATGGGCACAGACACCCGAATTGCGCCGACTGAGCCTCGATGAGGTGGTGCAACTTGGACTTGCCAACAGCAAGCAATTGCAAATTAGCAATGCAAAATTGGCGGCAGCGCATGCCAAAACCAATCAACTCCACGACGCATTTGTCCCGGCCCTCACCTACACTGGCGCGTACAACCGCCTGAGCAGCAATGTACCGGAATTCGGATTTACCCTCCCAAGCGGAGAGTATAAAGTGCTGAATCCCCTGATTGTCAATCAGTTTAGCAACAAGATTGGGATTTCAGAAGCGGTGTTTACGGGTTTTCGTGCTTTAAATGCCTTGAAAGGCAATGAATTTCTTGAAAATGCAGCGCGCATTGATGTGGAACGCGATCAGAAAGAGGTACAACTGAACCTGATCTCAGCGGGAATTAACCTGTATAAATTGCAGGAAGCGCAACGTTCCATTCAGGCTAGTTTGATTTCAGCACGCAGCCGGGTGGTGGATTTGAAAAAATTGCGCGATCAAGGACTTGCACTCGACAATGATGTGCTTAAAGCAGAACTAATTGTGAGTCAATTAGAAACCGCACAAATTGAAACCGAAAACGGCCTGCACGCAAATGTCTTTTCACTTGCAGTGTTGTTGGGTTTGCCTGAAAGTACCGAAATTCAATTGGACAGTTCAGGAATCTCCGGCGTGAATGCGAATGCTACCTTGGCTGCTTTCTTAGACAACGCGACCAACCGTGCCGATGTGCGCGCTGCCGGAATGCGCAAAGAAGCTGCTGGCAAACAAATCGAATATTTCAAAGGAAGCCGCCTTCCAATGGTCAATGTGGGGGCAAATTTGTACATCAACAACCCTAATTCGCGCTTTTTCCCACCTGAAGCGACCTTTAAAACGACCTGGGATGCGGGCGTTTCGCTCAATTGGAACCTCAGCGCTCTCTACACCTCTAAACACACCATCGAGGAGGCGAAAGCAACGTTTTTGCAAACCAATTTGCAGCAAACACAACTGACCGAATCGGCCCGCAGTGAAATTGCCAACCAGTATTACAATTGGCAAACCGCCCGCAGCAAGAAGGACCTCTCTGTAAAAAGTTTGCAGCAAGCCCTCGAAAATCAAAAAGTAATGCGTGCACGTCTGAACCAGCAAATCGCTACACCCACCGAATTGCTGGATGCGGATACACTCCAGATTCAAGCCGAAATCAATCGAATTTCTGCCAATGCCGATGCGCAACTTGCTTATTACAAGCTGCTTAAAAGTGCAGGTAAACTTTAAACCAACGCTCCAATTCAAGAAAAAACAACTGTCATGAATAAAAAATTAGTCTTTCGCGTAATACTGGGCGCAGTAATCTTAGTCGCTGGCATTTATATCTTTAATACCGTTCGGTTTATGCTCACCCATGAGGATACCGAAAATGCATACCTGGAAACCGATATTACCACGATTTCTCCCAAAATTCAAGGGTATATCACCTCAGTTCGGGTGAAGGAAAACCAGGAAGTAAAAGCAGGCGATACCCTGTTTGTACTCGACAACCGGGAATATCTTCTGCGGGTAATGCAGGCAGAAGCTGCCCTTCAAAATGCCGAAGCAAATGTGAAATCCATCGCTGCAAATGCTACCGCAGCAGGTGCGAACACCATTACGGCCGAAGCCAATACCCAAAGCAGTGAAGCCCAAATGGACGTTTCATCAGCCAGTGTCCGCACAGCCGAAGCCAATGTAGAAGGTGCAAAAGCACGCGCATGGCAGGCAGCCCAGGATTTCAAACGATATGAAATTTTGGTAAAACAAAACGCGGTGACCCAACAGCAATTTGATGTAGCCAAGTCGAATAAAGAAAATACGGAAGCAGCTTATCAGGCGTCTTTGGCACAATTGGATGCAGCGAAAAAGCAAGTGGAGGTCAACCGCCGCCAAACAACCGCTGGCCAACGCCAAAAATCGGCCATTGCCAGCCAGGCAGATGCGGCCAACCGCAACGTAAGCCTCGCGCAAACCCTGGTTGCGCAACGCCGGGTTGAACTGGAAACAGCAAAATTAAACCTGTCTTATACCGTGATTGTAGCGCCAGCACATGGCGTAATTGCTAAAAAAGCGGGCCAAACTGGACAATTTGTCAATATTGGCAGCCCCTTGTGCAGTTTGGTCAGCAATACAGGTTTGTGGGCAACCGCCAATTTTAAGGAAACCCAGGTGGCTGGCATGAAAGCAGGCCAACACGTAGATGTAAAAGTGGATGCTTACGGCGGCAAAGTATTTAACGGCGCGATTGAAAGCATTGCCCCCGCAACAGGCGCGAAATTCAGCCTGCTGCCGCCCGATAATGCCAGCGGCAACTTTGTAAAAGTAGTACAACGCATTCCGGTTCGCATTGCTTTGACCGATACGCCCGATCCTGCATTTCCGTTGCGCGCAGGGATGAGTGTGGAAGTCATTGTGCCGAATTAATCTAGATCCCTCATCACCTTATTCTTTTTTAAAAGATGGCAATTTCTCGTTTAGCTCGGGCCATTATTGTCCTGACAACCGTATCGGCCGCTATCATGGAATTGGTAGATACGTCGATCGTGAATGTTGCGCTTTCCCAAATGGCAGGGAGTTTGGGCGTAACCATTGAAGACATTGCATGGGTCATTACGTCGTATGCCATTGCAAATGTGATTATTATACCGATGACTGGTTTTTTGGCTGCTTTTTTTGGCCGTAAAAATTACTACATCGGTTCTATGATATTATTTACCATTGCATCCTGGTTTTGCGGTACGGCCGATAGTTTGGGGGCGCTGGTATTTTGGCGATTCATCCAGGGAATTGGTGGCGGCGCCTTATTAAGTACCTCGCAGGCCATTCTGTTTGATGCATTTGAGCCAGAAGATCGACCCATTGCCAGCGGTTTGTTTGGTATGGGCATCATTTTGGGTCCCACACTCGGCCCCACAATCGGTGGGTATATATTGAATAACTCCGCCTGGCCCCTTATTTTTACGGTCAATATTCCAATTGGGATTATTGCCACCATTTTAGCGTACTTTTTTGTTGAGAAAAAACCCAATGAAGGCAAAGAGCGCAAAACCCTGGTGATTGATTACACAGGTATTTCTTTGTTGGCCGTAGGGGTTGGTTCCTTACAATATGTGCTGGAACGGGGCGAGTCGGAAGATTGGTTTGACTCTCGAAGCATCACGATTTTTACATTTTTGGCAACAATCGGGGTAATTGGGTTCATTTGGCGGGAGTTGACCACCGAACACCCCGTTGTAAATCTTCGGGTAATGGGCAATATGACCCTTGCACTCACCACCATTTTTACGTTTGTCGTAGGGATTGGTTTGTTTACCTCGGTGTTTGTTTATCCAGTATTGGTCCAGCGGGTAATGGGCTGGACGCCCCTCGAAACCGGGCTTTCCCTGCTCCCCGCAACGGCCATTGGGGTACTGATGTTTCCAATTATTGGTAAACGGATGGCGATGGGGGCCTCCCCTGTGCCATTTGTAGTGGTTGGATTTCTTTTGTTTATTGTATTTGGCTGGTGGTCGGCAGGGTTGAATGCCCAGGCCGGGAAATGGGACTTTTTTATACCCCTTGCTTTGCGTGCAGTAGGAATCAGCATGGTGCAATTGCCTTTGATCAATCAGGCGGTAGCAGGTTTGCAACAAAAGGACTATCCTTCCGGCATTGCCTTGAACAATATGATTCGACAATTGGGTGGTGCTTTCGGGATTGCCATTGCGAACAACTACATCGCGCGGCAGTTTGCCCAACATAAGTCGGATTTGGTAATGAATGCAGTACCAGGCAACCCGGTTTTTGACGAACGCCTCAACGGGGCCATCCAGAAT
>CAIVGO010000065.1 GCA_903905445.1 uncultured Bacteroidota bacterium | reverse complement strand
GCACTGCCGGCGTACTCAGTGGCGCCGTAATCCCTAAATATGACCTGAAATGGATCAAAAATGCAAATTGGGTTACAGTCTACCAAGGTGCTTATTGGATGGATTGGCGACAAATTCCTTTTCGTGTACAACAATTGGAAGGAAATGCACTTGGCTATCCTTTGTTTGTCCTTGATATCCCAGGCCTTTTCGACCGACCCGGCATCTATAATGACCCGGCCGGACATGCCTACGGGGATGAAGTGCAACGCACCCTGGGCTTTCAACAAGCAGTGCTCGAATGGCTCATTTCTTTCCCCTGGTACGAACGTCCGAGGGTATTACACTGCCACGACCATCACACGGGGTTAATCCCCTGGATGATACAACATTGTGCTGCATATCAACAACTTGCACCAATTCCGACGGTATTTACCATCCATAACGGACAATACCAAGGTGCCTTTAGCTGGAAAAACAGCCACTTTTTACCTCCTTATGATGAAAGAGCGCGCTGGCTGATTGAATGGAATGGCACCATCAATCCAATGGCCGCTGCCATTAAATGCGCCTGGGCAGTAAGCACCGTATCACAGTCGTATTTATACGAACTCCATCAAAGTAGTGCCGGCATGGAATCCCTGCTGCAACAGGAATGGCACAAAGAATACGGTATCCTGAATGGCATCGATGCCCAGGTATGGGATCCTGCAACCGACCCTATGCTGCAACACCGCTTGGATGCCGATGGTATTCAAGCATTTAAATATAAAAACAAAAAAGAACTCTGTACCTGGTTTGGCTTTTCGGAAGATTTGCCTTTGATCAGTTTCATTGGTCGTATTGTCGGCGAAAAAGGTGCAGATCTACTGCCCGATGCATACCGCCGCTTTATTATGGCGGGCGGTAAAGCCAACTTCCTGGTGTTGGGAACCGGCGAAACCTGGACCCAAAATGAATTCCGACGCATGGCGTACGAATTCCCAAGTAGATTCAATGCCGTCATCGACTATAACGAGGCGCTCGCACACCAAATTTATGCTGGCAGCGACTTCCTGATCATGCCATCCCGTGTAGAGCCCTGTGGCCTCAATCAAATGTATGCCATGCGGTACGGCACCATTCCAATTGTGCGCTCCATTGGCGGCTTAAAAGACACGGTGCCCGATATTGGCATGCCCGATGGCAGTGGCCGCGGTATTCGATTTGATCATTTTACCGTAGAAGACGCCTATAATTCCATTTATCGGGCGACGAGCATGTACCACAACGAACCCGGCATTGTGCAATGGTTGCAGAACAAAATCATGGCCGTCGATTTTTCCTGGGAACATTCCGTGGCACAATACCTACAAATTTACCGCAACATTGGCGCGCAAGTAGGCGCTGCTACCCCACCCCAGCCGATGGAGGAAACCATAAATACCGTTTCCGAGCCAGCTGTGGATGCAACCCAACCAGTGGTATCCGTTAAAAAAGCAAAAACCGAAAAGGCAAAAACAACGACCGCGGCACCCGATCCTGTCGCGCCAGCAGTTCCGCCTGCGCCTGATCCGATCAAAACGGATCCGCCAAAACCAGCAACAAAAACGACCGCCAAACCTAAAAGTCTGGACGCGCTCAAAGAAAATAAAGCCCCTAAGCCACCCAAAACAAGTAAACCAAAGTAATTTTCGCTCTATTGTTTCACTTTTATTCCGCTGCTCATCCAACAGTAGCAAGCCAACACTACCATGATTAAAATGATATGCCTTATCCTCGGCGGCGGCGCAGGGTCCCGCTTACACCCACTGACTGAAAAACGCTCCAAACCGGCCGTTCCAATTGGTGGTAAATACCGTTTGATCGACATTCCGATCTCCAATTGTATTCATTCAGGCGTAAAGCGCATGTTTGTATTAACCCAATACAACTCTGCTTCCCTCAATGCACACATTAAAAATTCTTATAATTTTGATATTTTTACCCGCGGTTTTGTCGATATCCTAGCAGCCGAACAAACGCCCGGCAATAAAGACTGGTTTCAGGGCACCGCCGATGCAGTGCGCCAAAGCCGGAAACACTACGAACGCCAGGATTTTGATTTGCTCCTGATTCTTTCAGGCGACCAATTGTATCAAATGGATTTTGAGGCCATGGCCCAACACCATATTGAAAAAAATGCCGATATTACCATTGCCTGTCTGCCTGTTGACGAACGCGATGCAACTGGTTTCGGTATTATGAAGGTAGACAGCGATAGCTATATTCCGCGCTTCATTGAAAAACCGGATACCGATGAACTACCCAATTGGGTGAGCGAGGTAAGTCCCACCAATAAAAAACAGGGAAAAAATTACCTGGCATCCATGGGTATTTACATCTTTAACCGCAAGGCACTCAACGACTTGTTTGATGAACATCCCGATTCTACCGATTTTGGTAAAGAAATTATTCCAGCAGCGATTGAATCCGGTCGCAAAGTGGTTGCCTACCAATATGAAGGCTACTGGACAGATATTGGTACCATTCGCTCTTTCTTTGAAGCCAATATTGAGCTGACCGACCATATCCCGGCTTTTAATTTGTTCGACAGTACCCACCCGATTTATACCCGCGGCCGGATGTTGCCACCTGCCAAGTTTTACGGCGGCACCCAACTGAACCGCGCCCTGATTGCAGAAGGTTCGATCATCCACGCACGCCTCATTGATGGCTCTATTGTAGGTATTCGTTCGCGTTTGGGCGAAAATACCGTCATCAAAGACTCGATTGTGATGGGCAACGATTACTACCAAACCCTCGAACAAATCGCCGCAGAAGAAAACAGCATCCCGATGGGTGTGGGACATTATTGCCATATTGAGCATGCTATTTTGGATAAAGATTGTCGGATTGGCAATAATGTCGTCATCAAAGGCGGCGACCATTTGCCCGATACCGAAACCGCCGAATACAGCATCCGCGATGGCGTAATCGTCGTCAAAAAAGGCGCCGTGATCGAAGAAGGTACCCGCATTATGTAGGCCCAATGCAGTACCTTTGCCGCGCCTAACTAAATTTTTCATTATGCATTATTATACGCTCGGAAGCATTCCGCCCAAACGCCATACCCAATTTCGAAAGCCCGACGGCACCCTGTACAGTGAGGAACTCTTTAGTACAGAAGGTTTTAGCAACTTGTATTCGCTGCTGTACCACTGCAACGCCCCTACCCAAATTGTTCAGGTAGGCGATCCGTACAGCATCGCGCCTAAAACGGTGCACGACAAACAACTGAAACACCGTTGTTTGAAAGGCTTCCATATTGAGCCGGTCGACGATTACTTGGAGTCGCGCAAACCCGTGTTGGTGAACAGCGATTGCAAAATCATTTTGGCGGCCCCGCGTAAAAGCATGGACACCTATTTTTTCAAAAATGCCGACGCGGATGAAGTAATTTTTGTCCACGAAGGAACTGGGGTGCTACACACTGCATACGGACAATTGCCTTTTTCCTACGGCGATTACTTGGTTGTGCCGCGCGGTACGACCTACCAGTTAAAATTTGATGGGACGGATAATCGGCTGTTTATCGTAGAAAGCTACGGGCCGATTACCCCCCCCAAACGATACCGCAATCAATTTGGACAATTAGAGGAACATGCGCCCTATTGCGAACGCGATATTCGCAAACCGCAAGACCTCGAAACGCACGATGAAAAGGGCGACTTCTTGTTTTACATTAAAAAACAAGACAATATCTATCCCTATCATTATCTCAATCATCCATTTGATTTGATCGGTTGGGATGGATATTTGTACCCATACGCATTCAGCATCCATAACTTTGAACCAATCACCGGGCGTTTGCACATGCCACCGCCCATTCATCAAACCTTTGATGGACACAACTTTGTGATTTGTTCCTTCGTGCCGCGTATGTACGATTACCATCCCTTGTCGATACCTGCCCCCTACAACCACTCTAATATTGATTCCGACGAGTTGTTGTATTACGTGGATGGCGACTTTATGAGCCGCAAACACGTGGAACGGGGCATGATCACCCTGCACCCAGGCGGCATTCCACATGGTCCACACCCGGGCACAGTGGAGAAAAGCATTGGCGCCAAAGAAACCAAGGAACTGGCGGTGATGGTCGATACATTCCGTCCGCTTTTGATGACGGAATATGCGGCAGGGATTGAGGATGGGAACTACTATAAGTCCTGGATACAATAAAAAAAACGCTACCCGGCCTTTGACGGATAGCGCAATTCGCTCGGCAGGTCGAATAAGTGGATTATTGCTTCAAAAAAGAAGCGATGTGTACCGGGATCATAATCAGGCAAGTGATTAAAATGGCTGGAATACTGAGTATCAGTAAAAAGCCCTGGAAAAGTATGTTGTAGCTTGTGCTGACAGGCGCTTGTTCGCGCGTGTGCGGGAATGAATCGAACGGCATGGCAAAAATCGGTTTACAAACTGGATTACAAATTAAAGATAATATTTATATACGTTTACAATAATATTATTGTTGTAAAAATTCTATTTTTAACATTTGCCCCATAGTGGAGGGCCGTAAAATATAAAGTAGTCCATTTTGCAAATCGTCTATCCCAGCGAAAATCGCGCATTGAGATGGTCCTAAACAAAAAAAGCCCCGACACTTTTGTCGGGGCGAAATAACCAAATCAAACTTTCTGTGAAGTTTTATCTTTAAGGCGTGCGCCTAACATTCAAGGTCTTGAACAAAGCAAAACAAAAACCCATGTTTCATTAAGCAATGATTATACATCCAAAGGACGGTATAATTTTAAAAAGGTTGCATTAATTTAGGTAAACACACGGTTTTTAGGTGTCAATATTCATTTTAAGTCGGCCAACGGAAATTCCGTTTTTTGTAGATCAATTGTTATTTGATGATGGCAATATTTATGCCGACAATCAAGCGGGACGGATTGTTGGCAAAACTGTAAGACTTGCCATAGAAATTGACCTGTTCGCCTGCTTTATAAAAGTTGCCTTCATAACGAATATCGGCGGAAATACGGCCCAAGCCAATGGAGAGGCCTGCCTGATACCCCCAGGTCATTTGATTAAAACGCTCTGAGTACCCATCAAAATCAGTGAGTTCGGACGTACTGTTCAGGAAATAATGGCCCACTGGACCGCCCATAACCCGAACCGGACCAAGTTTGAAACCGACCAAAATAGGCAGATCCAGGTTTTGATACTTTTCGCTTTTTACAATTTCGCCCAGGTTGCCATCGCTAACACGATAGTCTGTTCTGCTTGAATTGAGCAAAATTTCGGGTTGGATAAAAATTTTGTTGCCAAAACGGAAGTACGCACCAAACTGGGTACCGAATTTGAAATCTTTCACACCGAAGTTGAACGCCGTATCGGCAACTACGCTGATATCGGATGGCTTTTTAACTTGGGTGTTGACGCCCCCTTTCAAACCAAAAGAAAAGAATTGAGCGTGTGCGGTGCTGCAAACGAGCACGAATAGGCTGGCAAAAATGAGATGTTTCATCGTTATAGAATTGGATTTTGTGTGTTTAAAACGAGCAGTGCCTATTCTTCGTACTATTTGCCCCCTAAATGCAAATGATTTAACCTTTTCCTAACCAGGACGCTTAATGCAGCGTTAAGTGCCGTACCTTTGCCCGTCAATATGGAAATCAATACAACCGAGTTTGTGGGTAGTTTTCCCAAAACAAGCCTTTGTCCAACCGATGGCAGAGCAGAACTTGCATTCATAGGGCGGTCCAATGTAGGCAAATCTTCACTCATCAATATGCTTACGGGCAAAAAAGGGCTTGCTAAAGTATCGCAAACACCTGGTAAAACCCAGCTGCTGAACTTTTTCCTCATCAACCACTTTTGGTATTTGGTGGATTTGCCGGGCTATGGCTATGCAAAAGTGTCGAAAGTAAAACAAAAAGTGCTTTCAGGCATGATTAAGTCCTACCTGTTTCAACGGGAAGCGCTGTTGATTGCTTTTGTACTGATTGATCCGAATATCCCGCCAACCAAAATTGACCTCGAGTTTATTAATGGACTGGGAGAAGGCAATGTGCCCTTCGCGCTTGTTTTTACGAAAACGGATAAGATGGGGAAAGTGGCTGTTCAGCAAAGTGTCGATCGATTTTTGGCTGCACTTTCAGAAACCTGGGAAACCCTCCCGCCCCATTTTGTTACTTCATCGGAGTACCGAACCGGCAGACCAGAGATGCTGGAGTACATAGATGGCTTGCTGAAACGCCATAAGCCGCCAACCAAAGCCTGATTTGTTTTAACCTAACCATTTTAGTACTTGTTGTTGTGAAACCAGTCAAGACATATCCACGCATCATTGAAAATATCGAGGATTGGCCAATATACCGCCTCAGCCAAGATCGTGCCGATTTCCTCCGCGCCATCGATGAATTTACCTTCCAGCGAACCAGCAGCCGACATAAAAAAGACCTGACCGATGTCATTGTAAAAACCATTTATCAGGAACGGATTCGGATTAAAGAAGATCCCTGGAAAGTGGATCCGCCTAATGACAAGGTGTTTTGGAATAAAATCAGCAAAAAACTGATTAAAAAGACACTCGATCGCAACGACCCATCCGCGCACGAAGCAGCCGAAGATATTTTACAAAAAATAATTCACCGCTACTCGGAGGAAATTGTTGGAACCTTCAAAATTTCAACGTTCAAGTTTGCCCAGCGATTTTTAACCGTACTTTTTAACCGGCTCTTTAACGCTGCCGTTGAAAAAAGCATCGCCAGTTTGTGGCGCGGCCGCCGCCAACTATACGAACGCCTCAATATTTTTGGCGATGTAAATACGGTGCGGGAATTATTCAAACACGGCACCGTGGTCGTGGTGCCTACCCACTCCAGCAACCTGGATTCAATTTTGGTGGGGTACGCAATGGACCAAATTATGGGACTCCCCTCTTTTTCTTATGGCGCTGGCTTGAATTTGTACAACTTTGGCCCTGCCGCCTATTATATGAACCGACTCGGCGCTTACCGCGTGGATCGGCGCAAAAAGAACAGTATTTACCTCGAAACGCTCAAAACCATGAGCAATTTGAGCATTCAACGGGGAGTAAACAGCCTGTTTTTTCCCGGGGGTACGCGCTCGCGCTCGGGTGAGATTGAAACGGACTTGAAACGCGGCCTGCTCGGAACAACCGTAGAGGCACAACGCGCGCTATGTCAGCAGGGTTCGGATAAAAAAGTGTTTATCGTGCCTATGATCATTGGCTACCACAATGTATTGGAGGCTCCGTTTTTGATCGAACAACATTTGCGCAGTACCGGCAAGGAAAATTATATCCGCCTCAAAGATGAAGGCAAAAGTATTCGGAGCTGGCTGCGCTTTATCTGGCGTTTTTTGTCTACCACCAACGATATCACCCTCAGTTTGGGCAAACCCATGGATGTATTGGGCAATGTGGTAAACGCCGAAGGGCATAGTTTCGATCGTTTTGGCAATCAATTGGACATAAAAGAGTATTTTTTATCCAAAGGAGAAGTAAATGAGGATTACCAACGCGAGGAAGAATACACCAAATTGCTGGCCGAACGTATTGCCGAGCGGTATCAGGTAGACAATGTAGTGTTGAGTAGTCACTTAATTGCCTTTGCAGTGTTTGAAATGCTGGTGCACGAAAACCCGAAACTGGATTTATTCGGCATTTTACGCCTGCCTACCGACGATTATGTCTTTCCATTTTCGGCCGTAGAAGATGTCATCGAGCAAATGCAGGTTCGATTGTTGGAATGGGAACGCGCGGGTAAAATCAATTTATCGCCCGAAGTGCGGCTTCATCCCGATGAGGTAATTCGGGATGGTATGAAACGTTTGGGCGTTTTACACCGCGAAAAACCCTTGATTTTCAACAAAAACGACGAAATCATCTCCTCCAATTTCCGATTGCTGTATTACTACCACAACCGACTAAACAGTTATGGCCTGGAAAAATCAGTCAACTGGAAATCCGCAGAAGTAAACCTGACTACTTTTTAAATACACCAAATTTCATTTTTACGCATGACGTACGAAAATCTGAACATCGCATTCAACAACGGCATCGCCTTGGTAACCATTACCCGCGAAAAAGCCCTCAATGCCCTGAACACACAAACAATGCTCGAATTGCAGCATTTTTTTAGCACGGATGCTTACAACCATGAAGGCCTCAAAGGTGTTATACTCACCGGCGCGGGCGAAAAAGCCTTTGTTGCAGGCGCTGACATTACCGAATTTAAAGGATTGTCGGCCAGCGAAGGCCAAGCGCTTGCCCAACGTGGACAGGATGTGTTTTTTCTGGTGGAGCGTTTTCCAAAGCCCGTCGTTGCTGCCGTAAATGGTTTTGCCTTAGGCGGCGGTTGCGAATTGGCCATGGCTTGCCACTTGCGGGTAGCAGGCGAAAAAGCCAAATTTGGGCAACCAGAAGTGAATTTGGGCCTCATTCCAGGCTATGGTGGTACGCAACGATTGATTCAATACATCGGCAAAACCAAAGCCACCGAATTGTTGATGACGGCCGATATCATTGGAGCGACTGAGGCACATCAATTGGGCTTGGTGAATTACGTGGTACCTTCGGGCGCTGAAATTGAAAAAGCGACTGAATTAATTGAAAAAATAGCGAGCAAAGCACCGGTCGCCATTGCAAACATCATATCCAGCGTGAATGCGTATTTCGCTGAAAATGTGGATGGTTTTGCATTTGAGGTAGATGCTTTTGGCGCTTGTTGTCATACAGAAGATTTTCAAGAAGGAGCAACCGCGTTTTTAGAAAAACGGAAAGCGGTGTTCACGGGGAAATAAATTTAACATTGCATGCAAAATACGATTGAAACCGATATTCTGATTATCGGTGCGGGTCCGGTGGGACTGTTTACGGTGTTCGAAGCGGGTTTGTTAAAAATGCGTTGTCATTTGATGGATGCGTTGCCCCAGCCGGGTGGTCAGTTGACCGAAATTTACCCAAAAAAGCCCATTTACGATATTCCCGGGTACCCCAGTGTGCTCGCGGGTGATTTGGTGCAAAACCTGATGAAGCAAATTGAGCCATTTGGTCCGGGTTTTACCATGGGAGAACGCGCCGAAAGTCTTGAAAAACAAGCAGATGGGAAATTTTTGGTGATAGGTTCGCGTGGCACCAAACACCTTGCCGCTACCGTATTTATTGCAGGCGGCTTGGGCAGTTTTGAACCCCGCAAACCGCCCATTGCCAACATCGAGCAGTACGAAGACCATGGCGTAGAGTATTTTGTGCGCGACCCGGAAATGTACCGGGGCAAAAAAATCGTGATTGCCGGTGGTGGTGATTCTGCCCTAGACTGGACGATTTTTTTAGCAGCATTGACCCAGGAATTGACCTTGGTGCACCGACGTACCGAATTCCGTGGTGCCCTGGATTCGGTAGAAAAAGTAATGGAACTGGCTGAAAAAGGCAAAATAAAATTAGTGACCAACGCACAAGTGATTGGTTTACAAGGCGATACAACACTGGAGGGCGTAAGCATCCAACATGATACAGAAGGAATGATTCATGTAGCGGCCGATCATTTTATTCCCTTGTTTGGCCTTACCCCGAAACTGGGTCCGATTGCCGATTGGGGCGTGACCATTCAAAATGGCGCAGTAGAAGTCAATACCTTGGATTATTCCACCAATGTGCCTGGTATTTATGCCATTGGTGACATCAATACCTATCCGGGCAAATTGAAATTGATCTTGTGCGGTTTCCATGAGGCGACCCTGGCATGCCAGTCGGCCTTCAAGTACATTTTCCCCGATAAAAAACTGTCTTTTAAATACACCACGGTAACCGGCATCGAGGGGCTTCCGGCGCCTGTTGTTTAGCCCCCTACCCTGTCATAACCCAGCATTGATGATTACGATTACTGTTATTGACCGCGAAAACGTACCCCACGCCCTGGAAACACCCATTGATATGGGCTTGAACCTCATGGAGTTGTGCAAAAGTTACGACTTACCCGTGTTGGGCACCTGTGGCGGCATGGCCTTGTGCGCGTCTTGTCATGTGTACGTACACAGCGCGCACACGCTACACCCACCCACCGACGATGAACTGAACATGCTCGATTCTGCTTTTTTTGTGCAGGAAAACAGCCGTCTGGGCTGCCAAATCAAAATCAATAACCCGGACCTCGATGGGCTGGAGGTTGAATTGGCGCCGGAATAATTCCCACTCATCACTCATCACTATTTCTGCTGCCAAAGCTCCACCTTATTCCCCTCTGGATCCAAAATCCAGGCAAATTTGCCGAATTCATCGTCCGTCGGTTCGCCTTCAAGCGGAATGCCCTCTATTTTTAATTGTTCAATCAGGGCGTCCAGGTCGTGTACCCGGAAATTGATCATGATCATGGATTCAGAAGGAGCAAAATACTCCGAACTGCGGCGAAAAAAACTTAACACCGAATAGGCTTCCGGATTGGTTTCTTCCGCCCAATTAAACTGTGCGCCCCAGTCTTGCATTTCAATGCCCAAATGGCGCGCATACCAGGCACGGGTTTGTTCAACATCCCGGCATTTGAGGAAAATTCCGCCGAGTCCAATTACTTTTTTCATGCTAAAGGGTATTTAAATGTTTTTATTTAAAGCAAATGTATGAACTTTGCCATAAATAAAAACTTTTTGTTTGATATTTTATGAAAATTGGACTGTTAGGATACGGAAAAATGGGTAAAGCCATTGAATCATTGTCATTGGAGCAAGGTTTTACCGTGGTTTGGAAAATTGGCGCAAGCGAGCGCACTGCGTTGACAGATGCCCTGATGCGTCAGGCGGATGTGGTCATTGAGTTTTCATGACCGGCAGCCGCGTTTGAAAACGTCATGGCCTGCATCAACGCCGGGGTTCCTGTAGT
>CAIVGO010000064.1 GCA_903905445.1 uncultured Bacteroidota bacterium | reverse complement strand
GTCTGAACCGGGATTTGGGGGGATTGGGGGATTTGAGGATGTTTGCGCGTATTAATTGTCTGAACCGGGATTTGGGGGGATTGGGGGATTTGAGGATGTTTGCGCGTATTAATTGGAACACATCCACAAATCCCAAAATCCCCCCAAATCCCCGTTCAGACAATATATACGCGTAAAAATTCAAACATGAAACACATCCACCACCCCCAAATCCCCGTTCAGACAATATATACGCGTCAAAATTCAAACATGAAACACATCCACAAATCCCAAAATCCACCCAAATCCCCGTTCAGACATTAAGGATGCCCTAAAATTTAATTAAAACAAAGATAATGCATTTGATTAAACTTAAAACAAAAAATGTTTTTCCAAAGAAGCCCAAACATCCAATAATCCCAAAATCCCCCCAAATCCCCGTTCAGACAATATACACGCGTCAAAATTCAAACATGAAACACATCCATAAATCCCAAAATCCCCCCAAATCCCCGTTCAGACAATATATACGCGTCAAAATTCAAACATGAAACACATCCAATAATCCCAAAATCCACCCCAAATCCCCGTTCAGACACTTGCCTCCTCCCCCAACTTTCTGCCCAAATTAGGCAAAATATAAAATCGCATCTAACCAAATACCCATAGTTTTGTTCCTTGCTGACAAAATCAGCTTACATGCGATATTTTCCTTATTACATCCTCCTGTTCCTTTGCATTGGATCCATCCAGGCCAATGCACAGATTATTTACTTCAACGACACCAACTCCGATATTTATCGTTTTGATGTAGGCACCTGTACGGCCACAATGGTCTTCGCCGGGCATGCATTTAACGATATGGCGGTCGGGCCGGACACAACCATTTATGAGTTATTTGGGCAGACTTATTGGAAAACAGATTTAGTGACCAATACGACGGTACAATTAGCCAATCATCCAAGTGCGCTTGCTACGGCTGTTGAATTTGGAGGCAACGGTTTGATCTATGTTATGGGCCAAAGCTTGTGGACCGTGAATCCGATATCGGGTGCATTAACGACGATCGGCCCCCTTCCCGCTAACTGGAACAGCATTGGCGATTTGGTGTATCAAAATGGACTTTACTATGGTGCTGTATTTGTAAACTCCGCGCCCAAACTGGCACTGATCAATATTACAAATCCAGCGGCCTCTACGATTATTACGGATTTGCCCAAACCATTTATTGCAGGAGCGTCTGCGTATGATCCTACTTGCCCCAAACAATACTGGTTTTCAGGGACACTTCCTCCGAATAATGTGTATGAATATGATGTCAATGCGAATACCTGGACCCCCATTTGTCCGGGTTTCAACTTTTTTGTAGGCGGCGCGGGATCGCCCACCAATTACACTTTTCCCTTCACTTGCGGTTGCATCACCAATGCGGGCACTGTAACCAATGGCAGCACCAACTTCTGTTTGCCCGCTGCAGCCACCGTTCCCTACAACAACAATGCGACCCTGGAGGCAAATGACCTGTTGCAATATGTATTGTACTCCAATGCCAGCAACCCGGCGGGCAGCATACTCGTGCAAAGCAATACCGCCACCATCCCGTTCAACCCGGCCACCATGCAAACCAACGTTACCTATTATCTTGCTACCGTGGCGGGAAATGCCCTCAATGGCAATGTTAACTTAAGCGATCCCTGCCTCGATTTTTCCAATGCGGCCCAAGCCATCTGGAAGCCAGCACCGACCGTAGCACTGACGGCTGCAAATCCCAACTTATGTGAAGGATCCTGTAAAACCGTAAACGTGAGTTTTACCGGTACTCCTCCGTTTAATTTAACTTACAACACCCCGGCCGCCAGCAATTTGACGCAGACATTTGGTTCAAATACCGGAACCTTACAAATTTGTGCACCCATCGGAACGAATATGGGTAGTTTTAATGTGGCATCCACCATGTTGATGGATGCTAATTGTACTTGTCAGTGAGTAGATTTGTTGCGTTTTTACATCGTTTTCAATTTCCCACCGCAACGAGTCTAATATTAAATCAACCTACACAACCCTCCCCCACAATGGCAAAATCCTTCCAAACGCCCGGTGTATACATCAACGAAATTGATGCTTTTAGCAATTCTATTGTACCAGTACCTACTGCAGTGCCCGCTTTTATCGGGTACACAGAAAAGGCGCTCAGGGATAAGAAAGACCTTACCCATGTGCCTGTCCGCATTTCCTCTTTAGCGGACTACCATTTTTACTTTGGCGCAGCCCCTAAACCGATTTACAAGTTCAAAACAGCGAAAAATGCTAAAACATTTGAATTGGTTGAACCTACTGGCCGGTACCTCTTGTACGATGCTTTGAAACTGTTCTTTATCAACGGAGGCTCCGATTGCTACATTGTTTCGATCGGCAACTACAGCACACCCGTGCGCAAGGACGATATGGACGGCGAGGCATTGGATGCGCAACAGCAAATCGTGCTGAAAGGCATCCGCGCGCTAACGAAGGAACAGGAACCTACCTTGGTGGTTATTCCTGATGCCGTATTGCTATCGGCAGAAGATTGCGCTGTCATCCAAAGGGTTATGCTGGAACATTGCGGTACCCTGCGCAACCGAATGGCGATCCTGGATGTACACAACGGATTCAACCCGGATCCGAAGTCAGATGCGATTGAGCAGTTCCGCGCATCGGTGGTCGACCATTTGCAATGGGGCGCAGCCTACTATCCATGGGTGTATACTACCATCACAGATTTAAATGCTTTAGATTACAACTCAATTGAGGAAACATCGCGTACCGATCTGATGGCTGCCTTGATCGCGGAAGTAGATGCAAGCAAGGTGGATATTAAGCTTGCCAACGCGCTGAAAGCAGAAATTAACAAAATCAGCACGGCGAAGGAAGATGAAATTGGCATTCTTCACAAAGCCTTGTTAAACATAAGCCCGCTTTACAAAGCCGTGATGGTGTCATTGCTAGAGCAGATCAACCTGTTACCGCCCAGCGCAGGGATCGCAGGTATTTACACCCAGATAGACAACAACATCGGTGTATTTCATGCACCCGCGAATGTTAGCATCCATTCCGTGCTGCGGCCCGCCATTGAGATAACCAAGGAAGCACAAGAAGACCTGAACACCCCGCTTTCCGGTAAAGCCATCAATGCCATCCGCACATTTCCTGGCAAAGGCACATTGATCTGGGGTGCGCGTACCCTCGATGGTAACAGCCTTGATTGGTGCTACATTCCCATCCGCCGAACGGTCACCTTCATCGAACAATCTATCAAATACGGAATAGCGCCTTATGTCTTTGCACCCAATACGGCGGCTAGCTGGATCAACGTAAAGGCTATGATTATCAACTTTTTGACCAATATGTGGCAACAAGGCGGACTAGCAGGCGCGACCCCTGACGAGGCATTTGCCGTAGCCATCGGCTTAGGCGAAACCATGACGCACGCGGATGTTTTAGACGGCAAAATGCGCATTGTAATAAACGTAGCCTTGACGCATCCCGCAGAATTTATCGTGCTTACCTTTGAGCAGCAAATGCAGCAATCGTGATTGGTTGTATGGCAGGTTAAAATGCCCACCTTCGATGCCTGGAGCACGGGGCCTTTACCGCAACAAGTTTAATTTCCATTATATTATAGTAACCAGTAAACCCAACATAACATGCTCAAAAAACGCCACTTCATCTTCCTATTTGCCTATTGTGTCTCAGCCGTATTGCAAGGACAAGCCTGCCTATGCAGCCAACAAGATGAACATAGACCACAATATTGGTACAAAGTGACCGCACCGTCAGGATTGGTGCTGCGCAAAGGCCCCGACCGAACTACCGCCAAAATAGGGGCCGTTCCGTTCGATGAAGAGGTACTTTCCTGCGACAATACCGGTATCCGTGAAACCATAGAAGAAAAAAGCGGCGAATGGTTAAAGGTCACCTGGGCGGATAAAACAGGGTACTTATTCAGTGGCTTCTTAACGCAAATTGGAGACTCCGAGCGAAAAGTGCAAATGTTGATCCCAGGAGCGGGCCGTGATTCTGAATGGGGATGCCTGCAACTATCGCCGGAAATGCAATGGCAGGCGCTGGTTGGTACGGAAAAAAAACATGTTCGGTCTGAAGAAGAATTCGGCAGTCGTTTTTCCAGCATTCCTTTAAAAATAGGCAAAAAAAAGGTAGATAGGTATTGCGAACCTGATAGCACATTAACCAATGGTATATTGAATGTGTCGGATGAGCCTTTCGCCATTTTCGCTGGTTTCAAACTGCTGAAAAAGGTTCAGAACCATGTGAAAAAGCCTGCCAAACTATTGCCGGGTGATGTGATTACTTTTTCTACCCAAGACCCGATCACAAAAGAAAGGAAGAATTATATGGTTTCCGTAGAAGGAAATGTAATTCCGAATAAAAACATAAACACCGGAGCGCTCGTAAACGGCTATAATGCTCCCATTTACAGCATTGAAAATTATAAAATAAACTTATATGAACAGACAGAAAATTTTTCTCCAAACCATAGTAAAACGCCCTGGAAACACCAAAAATTAGTGGATGAAAGGGTAACCGCCCCCAATGATAGCGACGTTATAAAGATGGATGTTTATTACATCTATTTCGCTGGAGACCTGGACGGAGATAACGAATTGGATTTAATTCTTGCAAAGTTTGGAGGCGTTGGGGTCATCTTTAAGTTGTATTTATCCTCCACAAAATTACCTGGATTTATACTGCGCTATATGGCTGAATGTTCAGACACTTCTTGTTGAGTTTATAGGCATTACGCCACCGATCCCAACGCTCGTCAACCCCACTCACTCATAAAAATACGCCACCAAATGCCCGGCACTCATTCTTTTGACGGGTAACCCGTCGGTGTTGTACTCATATTGGTATTCAATTGGTCCGGGAAGAAAATCTGCATTATCCCAATGTATAATTTCGCTAATTGATTCATTATGAATGGAATAATAATCTGGATCGATTTCGTGTAGCCCAATCAAATATTCTGGATTATAAGTGTCGGAATAAGTTGCCACGCTGAGTCGGTTTTCACGGTTGTCTGAAATTATAAAATCTTGAGATTGAATGTCGTTTCCACAAGCATCGCGGGTATAAAGGGTATAATAATCCGAGCCATTTACCCAGGTTTTATGCACAAAGCCTTGCGCGTCCCACTCAAAATTTTTCACCAATTTCCAACTTAGGGTTCCATCGGGATTGTATATATTGGTTTCTATTTTAGTTAACTGTCCATTATTATAAAAGTACTGCTTCACCTGGTTCGGCGCATTGGGAATGGACGAAATTACCTGATCTACCCGACCTGCGGCATTGTACCGGATCTTATGGCCCCCTGAAATGCTGTCAAGTCGATTGTTTGTATCAAAAAAATATTGATCTTGATACACCAAGTTTATTTTGCCGGTTGTCTCATCAAAAGCAGTGTGCATCACTTTATAAAGCCGCTTTTGGAAAGTTTGGGACAAACAAGGGTTTGTAACTGGAGCCATTTCAGCATTTTCATCAGGGCGGTGGCAAGATGGGAAAATTAAGGCGCAGCAAATGGCAATTAGGAGCGAAAAAAGTTTCATATCTTTTATGGAATTTGGTTCGTCTAGATTACGAAGGATCGGGTAGAATGGTTGGGGAGTGTAATAAAAACTCTCCCAACTAAAGACTTCTCTGAAAATGATACCCAATAATATCATACCCTCGATTGATCCAAAACCGCACCCCCTTTTTATTGGCCACATAACAATTGAGTTCAGAGGCAATACAGCCCTGGGAACGGCCATATTCGAAGATCCAGGCCAGCATTTGTTCACCAATGCCCTGACCCCGGTAATCGGGATGAATGATGACGTTATCGGGTTCGATGTGTTTGCCGACATAAAACTTGGTCATAATCCACAAGCCGGAAACCCCAATGAGGCGATCCCCGTCGTACGCGCCCACACACACGTATGCCTGGGTGCGCATCTCTTCCAGCCGGGCCAACATGGTGGTTTCGTCGGATTTGGGATTGAGCAGCATGATAAACGGCAGAATGGTATGGAGCGATTCATCGGGAATCAGGGCAAAATGCGGCATTTTATGCAAATTTTTTTAAAAAACAAGGTTAAAAACTTACTTCCTTCCAAAGCCAATCATCCGACGTTCTTGTTTGGGCGTTTCCGCATTTTCAGAGGCTTCCAGGGCGGCAATTGCATCGGCACGGGCCTGGTTTTCTTCGCCCAGCCAATGTAATACGGTGTGAATATCAGACAATTCTTTGCCCATGAACGCTTCCAGTTCGGCAATTTTTAAGGCCAGCGCCTGGTGTGCAAAGGCAAAATGCCGCAAGGAAACAAAAGCCCGGATGATTTCGATGTTCATTTGAACTGCCTTGGGGCTGTTCAATATGCCGGAAATCATGGCGACCCCATGTTCGGTAAAGGCAAAAGGCAAATAACGGGTGCCGCCTTTCTTTGAGGTCGGATTTTGCGACCTCAAAGATTCAAATTCCGCTTTGGTGAGTTCGAACATAAAATCTTCGGGGAAACGATCTATGTTCCGACGAACGGCCTCTTTCAAGCGCTTCGTTTCGGTACCAAAAAATGCTGCCAGGTCATAATCCAGCATTACTTTTTGATCGCGGATGGAATGTATTTTCGATTGTATAATTTGTATTTCCATGGGTTTATAGCGGGTGCAACGGGCACCTTTTTAGAAACACAAACATAAATAATTCGGGCGCTAAGATGGGTACCCTACTACTTTTGTTCATCTAATAAACCTTATGTAAGATAAACGTCAATTGGCCTATTTGAAAATTTTAAATTTGGGTATATATTTGTAACATTAAAAAATCCACATGAACCCATATACCCCTTTAATCTTGAACCATTGCGTCAAGCGAGCTTTTGCAGTTGGCTTGACGCAATTTTTATATGGGTAATATGATAATAATGCATCACTTACATCTAAATCATACGTATGAAAATCAAATTATGTACACTTTGCCTGCTGCTGGTCAGTATCTATGCAAAAACATTTGCCCAAATTAATTGGCAACCCACCAATGGCCCGGAAGGTGGCTCCTTCTTAAATATTCACGATGATGGCCAGTACGCTTTTGCTTCCGATGAATATCAGTTGTTTAGAACCAGTGATGGGATAAATTGGGAACAATTGCCTTATGGAAATATTTGGCCCTTGGCTACTTCACCCACCAAACTGGCTGCAGGGAAAGGATTTGGGTATAATTCTGGCCCCGGTTCGGCTCCCCAATTTGTGGTAAGTTATGACCATGGCAGTACCTGGATTGAAGGAACCATGCCGCCCACCACCTATGATTATTTTACCAGCATCGCAGTGTGTTCACATGGTGTGTATGTGCCGGATGGTCAAAGCGGCATTATTTTCAGAACACAAGATGATGGGCTCACCTGGGACACGATAACTGCACCTGGTTTGTTTTGCTATGATGTGTGGGCTTTTGACGATCGATTGTACGCTGATTGGTATTCCAAACTATGGCGGCTGTCTTCGAACGGAACGGATTGGGAAATCGTGTCGCCTGTATTTGGCAGTAGCGAGTACCCTAATTCCATGTTTGCTGCCGACTCCCTCTTGTTTTTTGCCACAGAAAAAAACCTTTGGTCCTCCAGCAATGCAGGCGTTACTTGGTTCAAAAAACCCATTCCGTTTAACAATAGTTCAGACAAATTTTGCAAAATCGGAAATCGGGTGTATAAAAGTGCCGGACTAACAGGCATTATGTATACCGACGATTTTGGACAAAATTGGCAGGAATTATCCATCCCTAATGATTTTAGCACCTTTGACCTGGCAACAGCAGGCGGGCAGCTATTGTGCGGCACCTACAACAAAGGCGTACTCAGATACGATGCACCCAACCAGCAATTGGTCACCGCCTATGCAGGCCTCAACTCGGCAGTAGTATATGATTTGGATGCTGGCAACGGAGAATTGTGGGCTGCTTGTGGAAACGGCTTGTTTGCATATAATCTGGAGCAAAAGCAGTGGGTGGATAAAGCACTTTTACCCCTACCTAGTTACTATTATGACAACGTTGAAGTAAGCCCCGCTGGAAAAATCATCACGCATGATAAGTACGCATACCGCTTTTATCTGTCGGTGAATGGCGGCGCTTCCTGGGATACAATGGCCCTTGCAGACACACTAAATTGGACGTTTGTAAACGTTCAAGACATTTTCTGGATTGGAGAAAATATATTGATCAAGTCTGATTGGGACGGCGATGCTTGGTCTACCAATCTTGGTCAAACCTGGAAATTTGGTAATTTTCCCAATAAGATCGTCTATTTCGCTGGCCGATATTTTGGAATTAGTTGGGACGTTGGACTCGTTTCGAGCAATAACTTTGGTCAAATCTGGAAGCAAGAAAATGATCCCCAAGGGTTAGATGTCATTGGGCTTTATGCCACCGACGACAGACTATTTGTATTGAGTTACGATGTTAAAGGCCGAACCAAATTCTATAGCACTTCTGATTTGATTACCTGGACCTATTCCAGCGAGGGCCTTCCGCAAATAGATTTACCCGATACGCACCAAGATCCCTACTTCGGTAGAATCTGGCATAAGGGCGACCGATATTACCTGCACGAGCGCTCTATTGGCCTTTTTACCTCCTTAGACACCTGTAAGACCTGGCTCCCGGTAGAACGAACCGCCGGCGTTATGGAGTCCGTAGACACGATCTTTTATCGTGGAGGTTTTGGCGGCGGCGTTTTTAAAACCAGTTTGCCCCAAAATTACGGGGCACTTTCTACGGGCCATGTGTACAAGGACGACAACAACAACAGTGTATGGGATCCGAATGAAGCGACACTGCCCAATGTATCGGTCAGCATTACAGAACCCGGTGCCTGGTATCCCTATTGGTTTGTAAATACCGAATCAGATGGTCGCTATTCGATCGGTAGTTTACCCGATTCCAATGATACACTGCGGGTGGATGTTCCGTCTATTTACGTGGAAAACATCAATCCGCCGCAACGCATTGTAACAAATGCGGGCAATAACCGCGATTTTGGTGTTCATTTCAAACAAGACATCACCGATGTATCCATCTCTGGATTCTTTGTAGGACGGCCCAGACCAGGATTTCCACTCGACGCTTTTATCGGGTATGCCAATGTAGGGACCGTCCCTGCCAGTGGAAAAATCGGTATCAAACTCGATCCGAAATACAATTTTGTTAGCGCCGACCCGCTCCCCACTGCAATGGTCGGCACCGATAGCCTGATTTGGGATTTTGATTCCATTCCCCTTTTTAGCCAGGAGCAGATTCGAATTTCCGGGGTGGTAGATGTTTCCACGGTACTTGGTAGTCCCTTTAAATTAAAGGGCCACATCGAACCCAATTTATCCGATTTCAAACCTGGTAACAACCATTTCGTGCGTATCGACACCGTGGTAGGCTCCTACGATCCCAATGAAAAACGCGTTGAGCCGGCAAAAGGGCTTACGCCAGCCGAAATCGCGGCCGGAAAAGAACTGGTGTACACCGTGCATTTTCAAAACACGGGCACTTACCAGGCAGACCGGGTGCGTATCACCGATATGCTGGATACTGCTTTGAATGTCCAAACATTACGCTTAATTGCATCAAGCCATGCGATTACTAGTTTTCGCCTGCTCCCGGGCAATTTGCTGGAAGTCGTCTTTGATCAAATCGCCTTGCCCGATAGCAACAGCAATGAACCCGCGAGCCACGGTTTTGTTTCCTTTGCCATCCAGCGCAATAAAGCCTTCAACAATTACTACAAAATCCTAAACACGGCCGCGATTTATTTCGATTTCAACGAACCCATAATTACCAACACGGTAATTACGCCGGTAGCAACCCCCACGGTGTCGAGTTTTGAACCGAATACAACAGATACGCAATTCGCTGGACTGGTCATTTCGCCCAATCCAACCGCCAAAGATTTTGTGGTTGATACCCGTGGCCGCTTGTCGGGTGCCGGAAACATGGAATTGTTCAACGCACAAGGGAAAATATGCCTTTTAATACCCGTGACCGACTTGTCAAGTCCAATCAATGTAGCCATTACCGGATTAACGGATGGTGCTTACACGGTGCGGGCTACTGGTAAAAATGGGGTTTTGTTTGGGAAAGTGGTGGTGGTGCGGTGATTATTCGATATCAATTAAATTTCATTGCCGAGTTGCCTGGATGTTTTGGGTGGCTCGGCAATGAATTTTAGATAGAGGCTGGTCTTTGCTGTTTCATACGTGATGCCCCGTTGCGCTTTGATCCCCCCAATTAACTTATCCAAGTACTGAAACAATCAAGTCAAGCAGCCCACATAAGCCCGCTCCAATAATAATCGTCCAGGATATCCAGTCCTTGAATTCGTTGTTTTTGTGCTTAAGAAACAAAATATGAAGTCCTAAATGCACCATCATAAAAATGTTAAATCCCTTTATAAATGCGCTTAAGTCCTGAATATGTGTCAGTTGCCAATAGATAAAAAAGAAAAGCGGAATGTGTGCAAATACAAACACGATGTGCCCTAATTTGTCGCTGAGCAAGGAAAGGCCCGGAAAAATACGCCACTCTCTGCAACGAATCGCGTCCATTTCGTGCATAGTTAAAAGGGAAAGTCCGACGTAAAAGAAAACATGCGCTGCCATATTAAACTTTTTATTAGTTATATATCTTTGACAGGCCTTTAATCCGGGTAATCTGGTTCCCCTTTGCCCCGTGGAAGGCCTCCATTAATCCAAGGTAAATTCGGGATAACACATGATTCTTTGAGGTCGCAATACACGACCTCAAAGAATCAAATGCTGCTTGGGTAAGTTCGAACATAAAATCATCAAGGAAACGTCAATGTTCCGACGAACGGCTTCTTTCAAGCGCAGCAAAGCGCTTAATTTTGAATCACCGTCAAATCCC
>CAIVGO010000063.1 GCA_903905445.1 uncultured Bacteroidota bacterium | reverse complement strand
AGCCCTGCTTTTCGCGATTATTCGGCTAAAATGCTCAATACTTTTATCCTCACCATGCGCGGAACGCCTTATTGCTACAATGGCGACGAACTGGGCATGACCAATATCCGTTTTAACAACATTGAGGATTACAATGACATTGCAACCCGCAACGAATACCAACATTTGAAAAATACCGGCGGCGATTTGAACAAATTTATGGAAGATCTAAAGTATTCCTGCCGCGACAATGGACGCACGCCGTTTCAATGGGACAATACCGCACAAGCAGGTTTTACCACCGGCCAACCCTGGCTCAAAGTAAATCCAAATTACACGGTGGTGAACGCCGCGCAACAAACAACGGATCCGCGTTCAACCTTGAATTATTTCCGGCAACTTACCCAATTGCGTAAAAAAGAATTGACCCTGGTGTATGGCAAATACACCTTGCTGGATGCCAAAAATCCCGATGTGTACGCGTACACCCGCACGCTCAACGGACGGAAAATCCTGGTTTTGTTGAATTTTAAAGCATCATCCGCCAAGGTAAACACCGGTTTGGACCTTTCAAAATATACCGTTTTGATTGGAAATTACGAAAAACCATCCACCAATGGCATGTTGCAGCCTTTGGAAGCGGTGGTGTTGGGTATGCAAGAGTGAAAAACTTTTTGTTTTAAATTAAAAACAATTTGTTATCTTTGCCGCGGGATTGAGGATTTTCCCGTGAAAAGTTGCACATTTGCGGCCCGTAAATCCATTTGCAGACAGTAACACATTATGGCCAAACAGCGAAAAGATACTTCCGTTCCCGACATGAACTCCCAGCAAAGCGGGGAGGACACCATTATTACCCTGTCGGGGATGTACCAAAATTACTTCCTCGATTACGCCAGTTATGTAATCCTCGAGCGCGCCGTACCAGCCGTGGAGGATGGGCTCAAACCCGTACAACGCCGCATTTTGCATGCCATGTTTGAGCAGCACGATGGCCGTTACCATAAAGTGGCCAACCTGATCGGGCAAACCATGCAGTACCACCCCCACGGCGACGCGGCCATCGGGGAGGCGCTCGTAAACATGGGGCAAAAGGAATTGATGATCGATTGCCAGGGCAACTGGGGCGATTACCGCACGGGCGACCCTGCTGCTGCTCCGCGTTATATTGAGGCACGTCTTACCAAATTTGCCCTCGATGTAGCGTTTAACCACGATACCACCGTTTGGCAACTTTCGTACGACGGCCGCAAACGCGAGCCCGTTACCCTGCCCATGAAATTCCCCATGGTGCTGGCCATGGGCGTGGAGGGTATTGCCGTGGGTTTGAGCACCAAAATTTTACCCCACAATTTTATCGAACTGATCAAGGCAAGTATCGCCGTGCTCAAAGGCAAACGCTCGGATCTTTACCCCGATTTCCCAACAGGCGGATCTATTGATGTGGCCAATTATAATGGCGGCGCACGTGGCGGCAAGGTGCGGGTGCGTGCCAAAATCAAGGAATTAGATAAAAAAACACTGCAAATTACCGAAATTCCCTTTGGTGTAACCACAGGCGACCTGATTGAAAGCATCCTGAAAGCCAACGATAAAGGCCAGATCAAGATTAAAAAGGTAATTGATAAGGTAGCGGCAAATGTGGATATCGAGATCGAACTCCAGCCCGGTGTTTCGCCCGATGTGAGCATCGACGCGCTGTACGCTTTCACCTTGTGCGAAGTGAGTATTTCGCCCAACTGCTGCATCATTGTAGAAGACAAGCCGGTATTCACTGAAGTGAATGAATTGCTGCGTATTTCGACCGAAAATACCCGCGATTTGCTCAAAATGGAACTGGAAATCTTGCGCGATGAACTGCAAGAGAAACTACATTTTGCCTCCCTCGAAAAGATTTTTATCCAAAATCGCATTTACCGCGACATTGAAGAGTGCGAAACCTGGGAAGCGGTGATTGATACGATCGATGTCGGCCTGAAGAAATACGTGGTTACGCCCAGCGATCCGGCGTATGCAAACGAAGCCAAACGCATTAAACTACTGCGCGAGGTCACTGAAGAAGACATTTTGCGCCTTACGGAGATTCGAATTAAGCGTATTTCCAAATTTAATTCGTTTAAGGCCGATGAAGATATTGCAAAACTGAACGCCGAACTGCTCGTAACGCTGAACCACCTCGAACACCTGGTGGAGTACACCATCGCGTATTTCGAAACCCTGCTCAGCAAATACGGCAAAGGCCGCGAACGCAAAACGGAAATCATTAAGTTCGATGAAATTCGCGCGACCGAAGTAGTGGCCAATAATGCCAAACTGTACGTCAACTACGCCGATGGATTTATCGGAACTGGCCTCAAAAAAGACGAGTTTTTACAAGATTGCTCCGATATTGACGATATCATCACGTTCCGCCGCGATGGGGTGATGAAAGTGGTAAAAGTGGGCGATAAGGTGTTTATCGGAAAAGATATTGTGCATGTAGCCGTTTGGAAAAAGAACGACGAGCGCACCACCTATAATATGGCCTACCTGGATGCTAAAACCGGACGGAGTTTTGTCAAACGTTTTAATGTAACGGCCATCACCCGCGATAAGGAATACCAATTGGGGTCTGAAGCAAAAGGCTCTAAAGTGCTGTATTTCACGGCCAACCCAAATGGCGAAAGTGAGGTGGTATCGGTGATGCTCACGGCTGCAAGTACCGCAAAAATCAAAGTGTTTGATTATGATTTCGGCGAATTGGCCATCAAAGGCCGCGATTCGCAAGGCAACGTGCTCACGAAGTACCCCGTGAAACAAATCAAACAAAAAGAGGTGGGTAAATCGACTATCGGTGCCCAAAAACTCTGGTTTGATGATATTACCGGCCGCCTGAATACCCAGGAGCGCGGCCGACTGCTCGGCGAATTTGATACGGGGGATAATATTTTGATCCTGTACAACGATGGCACCTATGAAGTAACCGACATGGACGTGCAGCAGCGTTTTGAAATGAAAGACATCGTGCATGTAGGTAAGTTCCATGCAGATTTGGTCATTAATGCCGTGCATTTTGACGGCATCAAAGGCTGGACAATGGTCAAACGTTTCCGCATCGAAACCAACAAATTGCGCGAGAAATACAGCTACCTGACCGACCACTCTAAATCGAAAATGCTGTTTGTGTCGGTAAAAGAAAATCCGCGCATCAAATACACCATTAAGGTAAAAGGTAAACCCATGACGGGCGAAATTAGCCTCGGCGATTTCATGGATGTAAAAGGCTGGAAGGCCTTGGGCAACCGCCTGAGTGATCAAATTTTATCGGGCGTGAAAGAAATTGACGCTTCCGAATCGCGTTTACTGCCTAAAATCGACACAAGCACCGCGGCCGTTCAAGTGGATTTGTTTGGCGTGCCCGATGTGGAACCGGAAGATACGCAGGATACCATCGACCCAGGCAGCGAAGACGCCAAACCAACGCCAAAGCAAACGTTCAAGCCAGGCGATACCCTTGATTTTGACGCTTAACCGAACAAAAATTTAACGGCAAAACGCGGGATCAGGTTTTTCGTCCATTTCCCTTCGTTTAGCCCGCCCCAACGGTAAAAAATCGCTGCACCTGCTCCTAAATGCGCAAAATTGAGGTAGTTGATGCGGATCAGGTTGTCAAACTGGATGCCCGATTCCAACAAGGAATGAGAAGGTGTACGAAAGTCTAAATGGTAGTGTAGCTCCGGGCGATCCAAACTGCCCCAGGCAAAATTTTGCAATAAAGCCAACTCCGGCGCTGAATACTTGCGCACATACAAAAAAGGGCCAAACTCCTGCGACCAATACAGGTTTACAAACCGGTTGGAGACAAAAAAGGTATTCGGAAAGGACTGAAAGGTGTTGTGCACCACAAAAAGGGCCAGGTTGCGGTTGACCGTGCTGCTCTGATTGAGGGTAAATAATTTGGCCAGCGGGACCTCCGGACTTACCCAACCCGCTTCCAGGCGCCAGCGCATCCGGCCAAGTTTGGGGATAAAGAACGATTGGTGCAACGCCAGCGCCCAGCGGTCATAAGGCTTTTCACGGTCTAATTGGCCCCGTGTGTAGGCAATTTCCAGGATCGGAATATTGTTGGTCACGTCCACGGCGTCCCCCAGAAAACTGCGGGTTTTGGCATCAATGGAGTAGCGAAATGCCAGCGTTACTTCCCTGAAATGGAACTGATTGATCAAAGACCCATCTTCCATGCTGTAGCGATAGGCATAGGCGGGCTTCAGGTCTTGTTCCTGTACGGTCGCTTTAATGGTGGCTCCTTTCCACAGGTTGCTGCGCAAGCTGGCGCCCAGCGTCTGTACATAATCCATGCGGCGGGCGTAAAAGGTGCGATTCACATAATCTGCCTTGGGCAATTCATGCAGAGCACCAGGTTCCAGTACATCGCGGTTCCAGTCAAGCCGCAAATGGGTTTCCGAAAAGCGGGTAATCCTCCACAAAGCATAACTGCCATATTTCCAGGCATCATCGCGAAACCCAAAGGCGCCATACGCCCCCACTTCGATGCGTCGGGGTAGCCGCAAGGGCTGCGATTGTGCATTGGTTAGGGTCATGCCCAGGCGGGGCCCTTCGAAATGATTGAACCGAAAGATTTTCTGCAAATCGAGGTTAATGCCTTTCCAAAGTTCTGCCTTGCCTGTAGCCCCGTAATCGAACAAAAAATTGACCCAGGTAAGTCTTTTTTGTTTGCTCAAACTATCTAGCCAGGTGTAGGTGCGGCTTTCTTTAGCGCTGAGCGGGGCGGGTGCGCGCCATATTTGCCATACGCCCACCCGATCGCGGTTCCGATCGGCCGTGGGGTCGATGTACACGGGCATTTGCGAAATAAAAGTCCGTTCGGGCACCTTTACCTCAATTTTTATTCCCGAAATAAAACTTTTACCCGACACGCGCATGCCCGCGTACGGGGCCGGATATTTGGGCACATCGATTTCAAAATTGAGTTGTTCGGGAAACCATTTCAAGTCGCGGAAAGGTTCGGCCCGGTTCCAAAGTCGTTTTTTTTCTGGTTCTGGTTCTGGGGCGGAAATCGGCACGAGTTGGTAGGCCTGTTCAATTTTTACCTGCATATTGCCGCTCGGATTAGCCGGTTTGGCACGCACATTTTGCACCGCCCAACCATACGAATGCAGGCAAAGGACACCTTCCAGGCCTTCAAATAACTTGCCTTTGCGCGGTTTGAAAGCAATCACCCAAATGGTATCCGGACCGTCCGGGATGCTGTCTTCAAGGGTAAATGCATACAAATCGGTACTTCCGGGACTGATTGGGTTGACATAATCTTTGTCCAGAATATGCAAAAAATCGCCATAAAATGAAAAAGGCTGCACGGCACCGGCGAGGGCCACCAGTCCCATGTCTTTAAAACCGCTCACTTTGTTGAGCAATACCCGTTCCTGGTTGCGGTTGGGTGCTCGGAAACTGCGCTCCGTGACCGTTTCCATAAACAAAGCATGGTGTTCTTCCATGTTTTGCGCCAGCAGGTCAAAATTTTGATGTGCGCGTTTCTTTTTTATATCAACCGTGTCGGCGTGCGAAAAAGCCTTGTCAAACTCCGTTCGATTCGGCGTCAAATCGAAGGTAATCTTGTTATAGGTATTGCAAATAAAGGATCGGTAGCGCTCCGGGTTATTATTTTCCCGGTTGGCAATAGCGCGGCGTATCAGCACATTGGCCGGATTTTCGCCCGCCCGAATCACTGCTTCGGGCAGCGCATTTTCAGCGGGGTGCAAAATAATTCGAAAATCAGGCGTCCGAATTTGTTGTATTTGAGCGCTATCCAGTACCAGGGGCGTGAAGCCAACATATCGAAAACGCAATTGCCGGGTACCTTCCAGCGAAACCAGTTGAAATTTGCCTTCAATATCGCTGGCCAATACCTGATAGGGCAAATTGTCCTGAAAAACAGACACAAATGCCAATGGATTGCCTTCCGGATCGGTGATACGGCCATTCCATTGAGCCGTTGCCAGCGTCGGAAGCAGACAAAACAGGAGCGCAAACAGGTGCAAAGGTCGTAACATGCGGATCGTTTCGACAGATGAATTCGATGGCATCGCGTTGTTGAAGGCCAGCCTGCTCAAAAATACAGTTTTTTGAACAGGCTGGCGGCTATCCGAATCGTATTAATCGATACCCAGGAGTTCCACTTCAAAAATAAGGGTGCTGTTTGGCCCAATCTCTGCGCTTACGTGCTGGTCGCCATACGCCAGGTGCGGCGGCAGGTACAAGCGCCATTTACTGCCAATTGGCATCAATTGTAACGCTTCTGTCCAGCCCGAAATCACCCGATTGAGTGGAAAGGTAGCCGGTTTTCCGCGTTTTACGGAGCTGTCAAATACACGGCCATCAATCAAGGTACCGTGGTAATGGCAGGTTACACTGCTTTTAGGACCTGGTTTTGCGCCATTGCCTTCCACCAAAATTTCGTATTGTAATCCGCTTTCGAGTGACACCACTTCAGGGCGTGCTCCGTTTTCGGTAAGGAATGCCAGGCCGGTGGCCAAGTTTTCGGCAGATTTTGCGTCGCGCATCGCTTTTAGTTTTTCTGAAACAGACATGATAAAAATGAGTTTGGTATTGATTGGGCAAAGTTGCTCAATTTTGGGCACATTTAACTTTTGACCGCTTAGTTTGGCATGAATTGTGACACCATCTTTCTGTCTGCCCACGACAAAACACCTAATTCCTAAGTGCAAATGTTTTGTCAATGGCACTATATTCGCACACGCTTCCCTTCAATACTTTTGTTTTATACCGTAAAATTTTGCGTTCTTTGTAGAAGGCAATATTTTTATCTTAGGTTTGCAGCCCGGTAATCCGAGCATAAACAAGAAAACTACAACATGATGCGATTAATTTCCCTGCTGTGTCTACTGGTGTTGCCCATTCGAAGTGGGTGGCAGTCGGGCGGTTTACAGGTGGCGATAGGCGAGTTGCAGGGCGTCGATGTATCGCATTACCAGCATGTTATTGCTTGGGATACGGTGGTGGCCCGTCAATCTGTGGAGTTCGCTTTTGTAAAAGCAACCGAGGGTGGCGATTTTATTGATACCCTTTTTTGCCGAAACTGGGAGTCGCTGGAGCGCCTGGGTATTCGGCGTGGGGCGTACCATTTTTTTCGTGCTTATGGCTGCGGCTACGATCAGGCGCTGCATTTTTTGCAAACGGTCGACATGCGGCCGGGTGATTTGGCCCCTGTCCTGGATGTCGAAACATCCGAGGGGATGTCCAAGGCCGTTATTCAGGAAGAAGTAGGCATTTGGTTGCGCACGGTGGAGCAAAGTTTGGGCATCAAGCCAATTCTTTATACCAATCAAAATTTTTACGAAAAATACCTTTCCGGCGCATTCGACCAAAATCCGCTGTGGATTGCGCGTTATTCCAACGAACGCCCTTTGCTGAGTACGGGCAAGCGCTGGGATTTTTGGCAATACTCCAACGCCGGTTGCGTGGATGGAATTTCTCAAAAGGTGGATCTGAATATCTTTCCCGGCACACCCAGTATGTTAGAGCGTTTGTGCTGGTATCCGCCCGCCGTGGGTGCGCAAGAAGCATCTTTGGCGATCCCCTAAGATTATTCTAAGAAGTCGTGTTTTTTGCGCTTAAATCCTGCTTAAATTTCGTTTTTAGGCGCAAGATTTTCTTTTATTCTGCCACCAGGATCATTAAACTGGTACCCGGAACCATCACTTGAGGTCTGCGCAATACCCGCAAACCTTGCTCGTCTACCTGCTGATCATCGGCAACCACCGTCCAGGTACCGGCTGGCAGCACATAATTACCGGCCTTGGCGTTGCCATTGAACAATACGAGGATGTTCTGCCAGCGATCCCCATTGGCGCCATTGTTGATGCGGTAAGCCACCCATTCTGGGTTGTTTACCGGTAAAAATTGCAGGTTGCGGCGGATCATTTCAGCCGTGGGCATCCGAAAGGCCGGGTGGTTTTTACGCAACTGAATCAGCGCCTTCACATATTCATACACGTCCTGGTACTGGCTTTTTCTGCGCCAATCAATCTGATTGATGCTGTCGGGTGCATTAAAGGAGTTTTCTACGCCTTGTTTGCTGCGGCACATTTCTACCCCTGCATCCAAAAAAGGAACACCTTGTGCGCACAATACAATGCCCAGGGCTAGTTTTTGCATGCGAATTCGGTCGGTTTCGGCGGAAGTTGGACAAGCAATGCTCAATTTATCCCATAAACTATGGTTATCATGGCAGCCGGCATAATTGATGCACTGTCCAGGCTGGCCCGCCCAAGGCGCTTTGGAATAGTTTACTTTGCTGTAATCCACTTCCGGATGTTGGGTGGCTGCAACGATGCCAAATTTGATCGTTTCTTCCAATCCTGGTTTGCCGCTTACAAATCCGCGGTCGCTGTGTTCAAATACACTGCCTTTCAAGCCATCGCGCAGGTCATCGCTAAACGCGGCAACCTGATTCAGTTTCCAGGTATGGACTTTTAGGGCGCGCAAGGAATCCGGCAGGGGCGATCCACCGGAGGTCCAGCCTTCCCCATAAATAAACACATTGGGGTTTTGTTGATGCAGGGCTGCGCTAATTTGATTTATGGTTTCCTGGTCATGAATACCCATCAAGTCGAAGCGAAATCCATCAATATGGTATGTTTTTGCCCAGTATAATACTGATTCGAGCATAAATTGCCGCATCATGGGTTTTTCGGAGGCCGTTTCGTTGCCACAACCAGACGCATTGGAATAGGTACCATCTGCGTTTTTGCGGTAAAAATAGCCTGGTTCGATGCGGTTGAATACGGACGCGTCCGTTGCGCCTGTGTGGTTGTACACGACATCCAGGATGACCCCAATGCCCGCCTGGTGCAAGGCCTGCACCATTTGTTTGAATTCGCGGATGCGCACGGCGCCGTCGTAAGGATCGCTGGCATAACTGCCCTCGGGCACATTGTAGTGTTCGGGATCATACCCCCAATTGAAGGGCCGTTGGTCGGCGGGTAAACGCTCGTCAATCGACCGAAAATCAAATGCAGGCAACAAATGCACATGCGTAATGCCCAATGCTTTCAAATGGTCGAGTCCGGTAGATAATCCTTCGGGGCTTTGGGTGCCTGCTTTTGCCAAACCCAGGTATTGGCCTTTATGTTGAATGCCCCCGCTAGCATGTATAGAGAGGTCTCGGATGTGTAATTCATAAATTATAATGTCGGTAGGGCTTTTTGGGGCCGGACGTTTATCTTGTTCCCAACCAACTGGATGGGTGGCCTGGAGGTCAACAATCTGGCCGCGCACGCCATTTACCCCAACTGCTTTTGCCCATGGGTCGGGCGTTTCATCCAACCATTTGTCTTTGTTTTTTACTTGCACGGTGTAATATTTGCCCAATTGATTGCCGGGCAGGGTAGCGGACCAAACGCCTTTGTCGCCCCGACGCAGGGCAATGGTTTGGGTGGGTTTGCCCTCAATGCCGGTCGGGTACAACAACAACCGCACTTCTGTCGCGGTAGGGGCCCAAAGTTTGAATACGCTGCGATCTGGTCCATATGCCATGCCCAAATCACCCTGCTGGTACAAGGGGTATCTTTCGAGTTCGGTGTTTTGAACGGCTTTTGGCATCTTACACGCAAAAAACAAGGATAAAAAACTGAAAAACAGGATTTTATGGTACTTCATAAGCAAATTTTTAGGCAACCGAATATTCGGCTCAATATCTATATTTTTTACGAAAACATAGCATCCTGAAAATTGCCGTAACTGCACTGCTATACGAACTGTAAGGGTGTAAAACGGGCACCTAGCACTTGTGTAGCATCCGCTTTAAGCCAGTTTTGTAGCAATGTGGCGTATACTTGTCTGAAATCTACCTGGTATTGCAGGTCGCCCTCCGCCAGTTTGGTTAAATCAGGCATTGCATTTAACAGGCCTTTCGCTTTCAATGCCCCACCCAAAAACATCATATTATTGGCCGTGCCGTGGTCGGTGCCGCCGCTTGCATTTTGGGCAACCCGGCGTCCGAATTCAGAAAAAGTGACCACCAGTACGTCTTTCCAGCGGTTGTTGTTGGTCATATCCGCCGAAAAAGCCGCCAAAGCATCGTTCATTTCCTGAAACAGGCGCTGCTGTTGGTTCTGTTGATTCACGTGTGTATCAAAACTGCCATGCGATAAATAATACACCGAGGTATCCACATCCGACAAAATCAGGGACGCGATGGTTTTAAAATCTTTACCCAAACCCGTGGCTGGATAGGTGCCAGTGCTGCCTTTTGCCTTACTTTTTTCAAACAAATAATCGGCAGAGGAAAGCGTTTCCGACATGGTTTTGTAAAGGTAATCGACGGGCGCTGCCTCCTGTTGTGCCTGTTTTGCCTTAATATAGGCCTCGAAATAGGGGCTTTTGGCCGATTCGTACAGCCGTTTTACATCCTGCTGCGCCAAACCCTTGATGTCTTTGCCTTTTAGCGCCAATCCAAGCGTATCGTCTATTTCAAGCGCGGCCGTGGGGCGGCAAAAGCCTTGGCATTGGGCATCGAGGTATCGCCCGAGCCAGCCGGTGGTCCAATAATCCTGCGCCGGACTGGCCGTTTGCCAAATATCCATGCTTCTAAAATGCGAACGATCGGGATTAGGGTAGCCTACACTGTTCAAAATGGCCATTTGCCCTTCGTCAAACAGATTTTTCAATCCGCTTAAAGCCGGGTGCAGGCCCGTTTCATCGGTCAGTTGCAGGGCTGTTTCGCGGGCAATGGCCAATTTGGGCCGTTCGCGGTAATAAATATCGTTGCGGGTTGGAATGATTGTATTCAGTCCATCGTTGCCGCCACTGAGTTGCAGGACAATCAAAATGCGGCCATTGTTGGCGATTGAACCAGGGGTTTCCAGGCCTTTTAAAAACCGGGGCATCCACAACGCCGCCGTTGCGAGGGAAGTATTTTGAAGAAAATCGCGCCGTTTTATGAGCATAATAGACCCAGATTTAAATTGATTTGAAGGATGGATGGATAAAAAATTGATTTTCAATGGATTAGAAGCCAACTGTTTTCATAGCCACTTTACGTTGACGATAAACTGATTCAGAAGTCGTTAGCAAAGTTGGTATTCCGGAGTGGCCATCAATTGCACAAAAGCGGTTTCGATTTGTTTTGCGCGGCTACTTGGGTCGGTGTGGCGTTCGAGTACGGCTAGGGGAGGGGTAGCCACGGGTGTTTGCCATAAAGCGCGGGCAATTTGCGGGATCAATTCTTTTTCAGGGATACCTTTAAAGCGATCAAGCACCGGTTGCCAATCGGTTTTTGCCGCAAACCGCTTTTGACGGTTGCGCATGCCTTCCATTTCGCCCATTTGCTGGTCGTCGTCGGTTTTGGTATGTAAATCCAAATCGCCCTGAAAAGCAATCATCTGGGGTAACCGCAGGCGCAACATCAGCGAAGAACTGTCAATCCAGGTTTTTCCGCCCGGCCAGCCCGCCACATTGGGCGGAAACAGCAGCACTTGTCCGAGCGCCTTTTGCAAAAGCACCTGATTTTCAGGGTTTTCCATCTCAAAAGGCATGGCCCGGCGCATCCCTACCCACAATTCGATGGGTGATTTGATTTTTGCGCCCGTATTTTCGGCATCATAAAACCAGCTGCTGCCCACGATGGCATCCAGCAATTGCGTGATATCGTAGCCGCTTTTGAAAAATCCGTCGGCCAATTCATTGATGCGGGCTTCCGGGTTTTTTTCTTCGTTTACTAGGAATTTGTACAGTTTGCGGGTGATAAAGCGGGCTGTTTGAGGTTGTGCCAGCAAAAGATCGAGCACATCCTCGCCTTCGAAATTGCCGGTTTTGCCCAAAATGGTTTTGGAGCCGTAATCGTGTTCGCGGCGGCGGAAGAAAAACTCCCCATTGAGGCGAAAAGACCAACCGGTAAATGCACGCGCGGCTTCTTTGACGTCCTGT
>CAIVGO010000062.1 GCA_903905445.1 uncultured Bacteroidota bacterium | reverse complement strand
TGTGTTCGCTCGCGTTAAGCCAGGCGTCCAGCGTCGCTTGTTCAGCGGCGTCGAGCTCGGTCGCGAAAGAACGAATAAGCAGCGCATCTATATGTGCTTGATCTGGCATGGTAATACGGTTAATTTTTAGCTGATTAAAAAGCCTTGAAGGCCAAAAAATGGACTGTTTTTGTCGTTTTACTCCCCACGGCAACAAGTCTATTTTATTGACGGTTGACCGCGATAAAACCCTTATGCCGCTTCTATAATAAATTAAAAAACAGCATGAAGCCCAGGGCTTGATGTTCGGCGGCAACGGCACGCAAAATACGCAGCGCTTTACTGACCTGGGCTTCTACGGTTTTGACCGAAATTTGAAGCTGGTCGGCAATACTGCGGTACGACATTGCTTCAAAACGGTTCATCACAAATACCAATCGGCACTTGTCGGGCAAATTGTCAATGGCCAACTGAAGTTTTTGTTCCAATTGAAGGGCATCACCCGTGTATTCCGGCGCATCATACTGGGTTGATTGGTTTTCTCGGGCATCCTCATCCCCTGTAAACACCATGCGTTTGTGTTTTTCCAGGTAATCGAGGCTGCGGTTGGTCGTGGCACGGCGCAAATAGCCGCCCAAGGTGCTTTGGATATTCAATTTGTGTCGGCGTATCCATATTTCGGCCAATACGTCTTGTGCCAGATCTTTGGCGGCATCTTCTTCGCGCACAATACGCCAAGCGGTGTTCAACAGCATATCATAATACTGATGAAAAATGGCATCCAATGCCTGGTCATCGTCGTTGCGCAGACGTTCCAGTATTTCTTGTTCATTAAAAATTGGCTGCATAAGCAGTACAAAGATCCGTTTTTTACCAGATTTGTACACGTTTGTTTTCGGGTCGCCACATGGCATCGCCTTCTTTGATTCCAAAAGTGGCGTAAAAAGCAGGCATGTTGGTGAGTGGACCAATTACCCTAAATTTAGCAGGGGCATGTACATCACTCTTAATCTGATTGGTGATCGATTCGGGTCGTTCATTGATCATCCAGGCCAAGGCATATCCCAGGAAAAAGCGTTGATCGGGGGTGCAAGCGGCCACCAGTTGTTTGTTTTGGTATTGCGCTGTTTTTTTAAACGCCTCATAGCCCATCATCACCCCACCGAGGTCGGCAATGTTTTCGCCCTGGGTCATGTTGCCATTGATGTGCAGGGTATCTACCGCAACATATTCATTGAATTGTGCAACAATCATTTTTGTTTTTTCGTGAAATCGGATGCTGTCTTCTGGTGTCCACCAGTTTTCCAGGTTGCCCATTTCGTTGTATTGGCAGCCCTGGTCGTCGAAACCATGGGTCATTTCATGGCCAAACGTAGAACCGCCAATGATCGAGTAAAGCAAGGCATCATCGGCGAGGGTACGTTCATAACCGGGCACGATGATGTTGCAACCGGGCACCACAATTTCGTTGTTGGATGGGTTGTAATAGGCATTGTAGGTTTGCGGTTGCATGTCCCATTCGGTGCGATCTACCGGTTTGCCATATTTGCTGATGTTGTACTGTGTGCTCCAATTTCCAACAGCTATCACGTTGCGGACATAGGAATTGCGGCTGATGGTAAGGCTGCTCAGGTCTTTCCACTTATCGGGATAACCGACCTTCATAATCATGGTATTGAGTTTTTTGAGGGCCTTTTCTTTGGTTTCAGCGCCCATCCAGTCGAGGTTTTTGATGCGTTCGGCGTACACCGTTTTGATCGCATTGCCTATTTCGAGCAGTTTTTCTTTTGCGCCTTTGGGCAGGTATTCGGCTACATACACTTGCCCGATCAGTTCGCCCAATCCGTTGTCAGTTTGGCGCACTACGCGTTTCCAGCGGGGCTTGGGTTCGGTTACGCCCCGCAGTGCCGCCGCATAAAAGTTGAAATATTCGCGGTAAGTCTTATCATCTAAATAAGTAGCCAATCCTTTGATTAACTGATATTTAAGATAATCTTTCCAAATCGGAAGCGGGATTGATTTCAATTGTGCATTCAAGCCTTTTAAGTATTCGGGCTGTCCTACAATTACCGAATCAATGGCTGTTGCGAAACCAACAGTTTTGGTAAAATTCTGCCAATCGATATTGGGTACTGCCTGCTGAAGTTGCGCAAAGGCCATTTTATGATAATTGGCAATCGGATCGCGGGTGTCTTCGCGTTTCCGGGTATTTTTGGCGAGGGCGGTTTCGAGTTGCATGACTTGTTTGGCCGCTTTTTGCGCCTTTGCAACATCGTAGCCCAGGATGCCAAACATATTTTGCAGGTGTTGCACAAATTTGGTCCGCAGTTCCGCAGTACGGGCGTCGGTATCAAAATAAAAACTGCGATCGGGCATACTCAAGCCGCCCTGTTGCAATAAAACCGCATTTTTAGCACTAAATTTATCGTCGGGCGCTACATATAAGTTGAACAGCGGGGCGCCGATGCCTTTATGTAAAACGGCGGCTTCCTGCACCAGCCCCGGAAGGTCCTGAATGGCATCGATCCGGTCCAAATCAGGTTGAATATCCGAAATGCCCCGTTGATTGAGGGACACACTGTCCATGCCGCTAAAATAAAAATCGCCAATTTTTTGTTTGTTGCTGCCGATTGGTTCGTTGGTTCGCGCAGCAGCCGACTGACAAATTTGCAAGATTTGCGCATTGATGGTATCCTGAATTAATTGCCAAGTGCCATTGCTTTGTTCACTTTCAGGAATGGGATGGGCCTTGAACCAGGCGCCATGGGCAAATTTGAAAAAATCGTCGCCCGGCCGGATACTGGAATCAATATGGGATACCAAAGCATCTGGCTGATTGGCCATGTTTTGTTTTGCAGGGTTGGTACAGGCATTCCACAACAGGAGCACTGCACAGGCAGATAGAAAGTGTCGAAATGGCATAAATAATTGGGCGATAAACGGTGGTAGAAAGTAGTGCAAGTGTACAATAAATTACAGATATCAAGGTAATACCCCATCCGCGCGCAACAAATTCAGGTACTCCACCGCCCCCGCCTTATTCAAATGCATAAAATCCCCGAACAAAGCCGGGTCGCTCAATTTATCCCGGTAATCATACACCGGCAAACCCGTTAAACGCGTCGCTTCCGCCTTCAAATCATCCAAATGCGTCACCATAAATTGTGGGAAATAGGGACTGATGACCAATTTAACCGCTACCCCTTTTTTTTGTGCATACGCCACCAAAGCCTGCAATTGTTCCAATAAATAAGGGTGTACTTCTAAGGGATAATTGTTTTCCAGCACTTTTGCCGCCAGTTCGGGGTCGATTTCCCGGTCCAGCAGCCAGTCTTTATCGGTTTTTTTGCGGTGAAAAAGTGCGCGCTGGAAGAGTTCGTTGTTGTACCGATATAAGGCGCTTAATTGTCCTGTTCGCCAGTTTTCTACAGATTTTTCTCGAATTAAGGCATCTAAACGCGCCGATTGCCCACTAAACGTGAGAAAACCCGCCAATAAAGCATCATTCGTCCGGTCGCAAGTGGTCAATTCGATCAACATCAAACGCGGTGCCGGGTAACGGTCCAAATAATCTTCGGCCAAAGCGCGGGCCGCATCCATGGGCAAACCGTTGTAACTGAGGTTAAAGGTCTTCAAACCGCTTTTTTCCTCAATATACGGCTCGTAAAAAATCAATCCCCGCGAATTCCCTACCAACAAAAT
>CAIVGO010000061.1 GCA_903905445.1 uncultured Bacteroidota bacterium | reverse complement strand
GTACCTGCGGTTGCGAATTACATAATTGGTGCTGTTGGAATCATTGGCCGGATGGTAATTAAGTTTGAATAAAAACACACCCAGCGAATCGGTTACGGAAAACGGAAACAAATCAGCAGCCGTAATTTGCGCTTTTATCTGCACCATTTTTCGGCGGAGGGTGTCGGGTTCGTACAGGAAATAGTCCTTCGCAATCGCCCCGCTTTTGACAATATTTTCACTTCTAATTTGCACAATCGCAAATTGATGGTCGTAGTTGGTGGCGGCTAAATAAAGTCCGGAATCGCGCACGAGGGTTTTGTAGTACCAGTATTCGGGTTGTGACGTTCCGTTTTGGGTACTTTCATATTGGTACACCATGCCTTGTTTCAGGTCGTCAATTGGGAAATAATAGGCTTTTATATTGCGGTGCGACGGATCTGCGCAAGCGTGTAGCAGCAATAAAACGGGTACAGAAAGGTAAATCAGGCGCATTTTTTTATTTTTAAAGTAAAATTGAAAACCCGTTGCGGGGCAATATCAAAATCCCTGCGCAAAGTAAAGGAAGAGCCATTGCAAAGGCATGGGTGCATCGATCAAAATTTTGCGGCCGCTTTCCGGCGCATGTTGACGGAATAGATACCGCAGCAAGTAGGAACTGAGGCAATAGGACAGGAATAGAGCCAATAATTGCATTTGCCCGAAAGGCTGCAACGCATATTGTATCAAATTCAGGGTAAAAGCCATTAAAAAGGCTACATCCATCCAACGCAGCGTATGCGATACGCCCAAACGATGGGCAAAGGTAGACAGTCCCCTTTGTTGGTCGTAAGCGCGATCATGCAAATCATACGGCAAGGCCAAGGCCACAAAAAACACCATGCGGGCGCAAAAAAACAGCAACAACGGCCAATCGGGTGTGTTTTTGAACGGCAACAGCACTGTAACCCAGGCCCAGGCAAATGCCACCACAATGGGCTTCCAGGCGATATGCCAACGCAAACCCGCGCGCAAGGGCCATTTCCAGCCGTAATAAGACGCCCAAACCAAAAATGGAACCAGCAGCAAAGATCGAACAGGTGCAGCCACCCCCAAAAAACAATAGCCTGCGATCACACCAGCGATCCAGGCTATTGCGCGCAACCGCAAATCGGGCTGCGCAAAATGGTAACCAAAAATGGTTCCGCAAAAAATCAGTATTTCAAGGTTTCCAATCTGTGACGAACATTTTCCAAGCAGGTAAGCATTTGACCAAACCATTGCAACTGCACACCATCCAATCCAAATCATATGGACAAGCACCAACCAAAAGGGCATCAATTTTTGTGTGGACATGTTCAGAAGCAGTACAAAACGCGTAGCATAACTTATCTAGGAACATGTTTATTTGAAATGGGTTGTTTTTTTTACCCGGATCAATTCAACTATTTGAAAATGTAGTTGTAAGTAGCCTTTGAACCTGCGAAGTAAGAAAGTGACATTACGGCACTTTGGATTCCAATATCTGCCAATTTGTGGTACCATTTGCTGTTTTTGTGCGCTTTTACCAACGGGATGGTTACAGAAAGTGCGGCACCGGAAACCAATACATTATGGGTAAGAAACAGGAGGTGATAAGCATCGGTAAATTGAACTGGAACACCTGGGCGGGTGTATTTATTTTCCCAAGAAAGGGTATTGTCAAAGTACTGACGGTTGGCGTTTGGAAAGCGATTGAAGAACTTTTCGCGTTTCCAGATCAGGGTTTCGCGTACGCCTTGGTTGACACCGGCCGCGAAAGATAAGGATGCAGGCAAAATAGCCATTTTGAGGCTGCGTTTGAGGCTAAAGCGGTAAGTTTCTGTTGTTTTGGTGGTATTTAAACCAAGTTCAGGGCGAGCGCTGAGATTTTTTGCGTTGTGTGCGAATTGAGCGCTGAGGATGCAAGGAAGGAAGCAGAGAACAAAAACAAGAGACTTCATGATGACAGATTGTTACAGATTGGAAGATGTTTGGTGCCTTACTGGCCGTTTGATGATACAAAGATGGGGCGCGACCAGGCCTGCGTTCAGGTACTTTCGTTTTTTGGTAGGCATCGTTCGGACTTTGGTAGGAAATGGCCGGAAACGGTTTTTATGTCAAATCGGCAGGTACAGTGAAATGGCACAATTCTCGTGCAGGCTGGATGTTCAACACCTGAATACCCGGCTTTTTTTCATCCAGACGCTGTTTTGCAGGTATGCATACGCGGCTGTTCATTCTGTAATTGTCATGTCGTATCAATTTCTTGCAAACGAAGGCGCTGCCGGAACGCCGAATTATTCCCGGTTTAACAATACTGCACAAGATTTTCCTCTGTTAGACGCATATTCTCAAACAGTGATTGGGGTTACCCGCAAGGTGAGTGATGCGGTGGTGCATTTAAAAATTCAAAAACCACCGGCCCCACAAGCCAACCGCAATCGTCAGCAACAGGAGCCTTATGGCACTGGCAGCGGCTTTGTGATTAGTACCGATGGTTTTGTGGTAACGAATAGCCACGTGGTCAGTGGTGCCACGAAAATAGAAGCCACCCTCCAAGATGGCCGTTCCTTCAATGCCCATGTGGTGGGCGATGATCCTTCTACGGATCTTGCCGTGGTAAAAATAGACGGCGACAACCTTTCCACCATTGGTTTTGGCGAAAGCAACCAATTGCAGGTGGGACAAATTGC
>CAIVGO010000060.1 GCA_903905445.1 uncultured Bacteroidota bacterium | reverse complement strand
GACGTAAAACTGGCCTGGACGATGATCATTGCACAAGCAAATACCACAGATATCTGGAACTTGCGCGTGGATGCACAAACCGGAGCGTTGTTGCAAAAGATCAACCAAACAGTATATTGTGCTGCGGAACATGCAGACGCGCTAGAAGCAGATTGTTTGGAAAATGCGCCAGCAACCGAAAAAAATATCGCCACTACAACCACCTTGGAAGGGGAAGTGTACAGTGTATTCCCATTTCCGGTCGAAAGTCCGGCACATGGCCCGCGTGAATTGGTCATTGCACCTGCCGATCTTGAGTCGTCGCCGTTTGGCTGGCTCGATGATAATGGTGTACAAGGCAATGAATATACCTACACCCGTGGCAACAACGTTTGGGCCTTCGATGATAGCGCAAATGATAATACCCCTAGCATTGCGGAATCCGCTGATGCTGGTGCTACCCTCGAATTTATTTTCCCATTCGACCCGGATGCTGAACCTGTTGCCAACAAAAAGGCAGCCATTACCAACTTGTTTTATGTAAACAATATGATGCACGATATTACCTACCGCTTTGGTTTCGACGAAGTTGCCGGTAATTTCCAGGCGAATAACTATGGTAATGGCGGCCAAGGCGGCGATTATGTAATTGCACAAGCGCTGGATGGCGGCGGCACCGACAATGCCAACTTTGCGACGCCACCCGATGGCGGTAATGGCAGCATGCAGATGTACACTTGGTCGCGCCAAGGTGGTAAAATTGTTACGGTAAATGCACCCGGCGCTATTTTGGGTTCTTACAGCGCAACCAACCCAGCGTGGGGAACTCCGATTTCTTCAACGCCCGTTACCGGCGATGTGGTGGTGGTCAATGACGGTACCCCGGAAGGCTCCCTGGGCTGCAATGCATACACTGGTTTGAGCGGTAAAATTGCGATTGTAGACCGTGGCGTTTGCGAATTTGGACAAAAAGCCTTGAATGCCCAGAATGCAGGTGCAAAAGGCTGTATTATTTGTAATTTTGAAGACGGAACAATCAGCATGGCAGCCGGCACCGTTGGTAGCTCGGTAACCATTCCTGTAGTAATGATGGGCAAAGGCGATTGTGACAAATTGCGTCAATACGCTGGCGCTGGCCTGAATGTATCTTTGGTACAGCCTGCTATTACCGGTCCGGCATTTTACGATGGCGATTTTGATAACGGCATTATTGCCCACGAATACGGCCATGGTATCAGCAACCGCTTGACGGGTGGTCCAAATACAACGAGCTGTCTGGGCAATGCCGAACAGATGGGTGAAGGCTGGAGCGATTTCTTCTCGCTCGTTACCACTGTAAAACCAGGTGATGTTAGTACCAAAAAACGCGGCGTAGGTACGTATGTTTTCCGCCAGGATAACGATGGACAAGGTATTCGCCGCTACCCATACACCACCGACTTGAGTATCAACCCGATTACCTTCTCCACGGTAGCTGAAAATACAGAAGTACATGCTTTGGGCGAAATATGGACGGCTGTTACCTGGGATTTATACTGGGCGATGGTTGAAAAATACGGATTTGACCCTACCCTCACGGATGTAAACAGTGGCAATGCCCGCGCGATGCAATTGGTGATGGATGGCATGAAAATGCAACCCTGCAGTCCTGGCTTTATTGATGGCCGCGACGCGATCATCATGGCCGACCTTGTTAACTATAATGGTGCGGATACGTGTTTGATTTCGGCTGTTTTTGCCCGCCGCGGTTTGGGCTACCTCGCATCGCAAGGGTCTTCCGACAATGCAGGCGACGGTATTGAAAACTTTGATCCGATTCCAACCTGTGTGAAAGAATTGAAAATCACCAAAGTAACCAGTACCCCTACCGTAGAACCAGGTGGTACCGCACAATACACCATTACCATTACCAACCATAAAGACAATGCTGTAACGGGTGTACTCGTGAGCGATGAATTGCCTGCTGGACTAGAATTTGTGAGCGCTTCCAATGGGGGCACCTTGAACAGCGGTTTTGTAGTATGGAACCTGGGTACCTTGCAAACGCGCCAAACTGTGACCCTTACTTATACTGCAAAAGTGGCGGCTGGCGTAAATTCCCTTTGCTATTACAAAGATCCAATGGACGATACCAACAACTGGTTCTCGTTGTCCATTGAAACAAACGGCGCAGAGGAGTTTTTCAACCTCCAAACTGCCGATAAAATTGTAGGTACTGGTTCCTTTAAAGGTGTTGCCAGCACGACTGCCTTCACCGACTTTACCTTGGAATCGGGCAATTTTGTTACTGTTTTTGGCAACAAACCGGTATTGCGTTTTTGGCATAAATACAACACAGAAACAGGTGCAGATGCCGGTTTTGTTGAAATTCAGAAAGTAGATGACCCTACCTTCCGTTGGAACCGACTACCTGCTGATCGCGCTTTCCGCAACCCTTACACCGGAAAAGTGCAATACGGCACCTTTGCAATTCCTTACCTGAGCGGTTACTCTGGCAATTCGAATGGCTGGATTCAATCGTATGTTGATTTGAGCGACTACCTCGGTGAAGACATTAACATCCGCTTCCGTTTCGGCACCGACGATAACAATGGTCCTGCTGGCGGTGCATGGTTTATTGATGAAGTGCAAATCATTGATATGGTAAACTTCGAAAGCGAGGCTACCGTAACTTCTACAGAAGGTGACTTGGCAAAAGCAGGACTGGATCAAGCGGGTGTAATTGTAAACACCAATTGCGCAGTAGTTGCAGCAGACGAAGCACAAAAACAGGCTTTGTCCATGACCTTGCAACCTAATCCAGCACAATCTGTATTGAGCATTTCCTTAAATACAGCTTTGCAGGGCAATGTAAAAGTATCTCTGATCAGCGCAGAAGGCCGCGTAGCCATGCAAAACATCCAAGAAAACATGTATGAAGGGCAAATTATTACCCTTGATGTGGAAAACATCCCAGCGGGTGTGTACATGGTACGCTTGGAAAGTAATGCAGGTATGTCGGTAGCCAAAGTGGTGATCCAATAGTCGAAGACTAATATCTGATTAAGTTTTAAAAAATCTGCAGGCCTGCTGGGCTTGCAGATTTTTTTTTGCCTGCTCCTCCAAACTTGTCAGGAAAAAACAGGTCCCTATGCCAATTTGACCTCCATTGATCCTAAAATCTGCCAATTTTTCAAAAAAAAGCGCGATCTTTAAACTTGGAAACAGATTTGCTCAACCCTGTTAAATCCAACTTACAACGTGCAAATAAACAACCATGACATACGATAATTTCACCATCAAAGCCCAGGAAGCCATCCTAAAAGCCCAACAAATTGCGGCCGGATACGAACAGCAAAACGTAGATTCTGCCCACTTGCTCAAAGGCTTATTAGAAGTAGACGATTCTGTTACCGACTTTTTATTGAAAAAAACGGGCGCCAACATGAGCCGCCTTACCACCGATCTCGACAAACTCGTGTGGGATACCCCGCGTGTACAAGGCGGGGCCGACAAACAATTCCTGACCAACGACGCCAATAAAGCCGTGGCAGCTGCCAAATCCATGCTCAAGGATTTTGGCGATGATTATATATCCCTCGAACTCATGCTGCTCGGTATTGCCAAAGGCGCCGATAAAGCAGCCCGACTGCTCCGTGAAAACGGCGCTACCGTCGAAACCCTCACTGCAGCCATCAAAGAACTGCGCAAAGGCCGCAAAGTGACCGAACAAACCACCGAACACGTGTACAATGCCCTCCAGAAATACGCCATTAATCTTACGGAAATGGCCGAAAATGGTAAACTCGACCCCGTCATTGGCCGGGATGAAGAAATTCGCCGCGTTCTACATATTTTAAGTCGCCGGAAAAAGAACAACCCCGTCATCATTGGCGATCCAGGGGTGGGTAAAACGGCCATTGTAGAAGGCATCGCCTGGCGGATTGTGCGACAGGATGTACCCGAAAACCTGCAATCCAAAAAAATCTTCTCGCTGGATATGTCTTCCCTGATAGCGGGCGCGAAATACAAAGGCGAATTTGAAGAACGCCTCAAAGCCGTCATCAAAGAAGTCGTTGACTCCAATGAACAGGTAATTTTGTTTATCGACGAAATTCACACGCTCGTGGGCGCGGGGGGCGGACAAGGCGCGATGGATGCGGCAAACATCCTCAAACCAGCCCTGGCGCGGGGAGAATTGCGCACCATCGGCGCGACCACACTCGATGAATACCAGAAGTATTTTGAGTCGGATAAAGCCCTGGAGCGTCGTTTTCAATCGGTATATGTAGACGAACCGAGCATTGAAGACACCATTTCTATCCTGCGCGGTATTCGGGAAAAATACGAGAACTACCACAAAGTGCAAATTCTGGACGAGGCCGTTATTGCCGCTGCCGAATTGTCGCACCGATACATCAGCGAGCGCAAATTACCGGACAAAGCCATCGATTTGATTGATGAAGCCGCTGCCAAATTGCGTTTGGAACTGGATTCTGTGCCCGAAGAAATAGACGAATTGGACCGCAAATTGCGCCAGTTAGAAATTGAGCGTGAGGCCATCAAGCGGGAAAACGATGCCAAAAAACTGGAGGGCATGAACAAGCAAATCCAGGATTTGCGCGAAAAACTCGACAGCTTGCGGGCAGTTTGGCACTCGGAAAAAGAAATCGTAGAGGCCATTCAGAATTGCAAACAAAAAATTGAAGCCCTGCACATCCAGTACCAGCGCGCCGAACGCGAGGGCAACCTGGAAGTAGCATCTAAACTGAAATACCAGGATATTCCGGCCCAGGAAGCCATGCTGCTGGCTGCGGAAGACAAATTGGGCAGTCTTGCGCCCGAAAACCGCATGACCACCCAAACCGTGACCGCCAACGATATTGCCGATGTGGTGGCGCGTTGGACCGGCATTCCGGTGTCTAAAATGTTACGCAGCGAGCGCGAGCGTTTGCTCAACCTGGAAAATGAAATCCACCAGCGTGTGATTGGCCAGGATGAAGCGGTGATTGCCGTGTGCGACGCCATTCGACGCAACCGGGCAGGATTGAGCGATCCCGACAAGCCCATTGGTTCGTTTATTTTCTGCGGACCGACAGGGGTGGGTAAAACCGAGTTGGCCAAGGCTTTGGCGGGTGTTTTGTTCGACGATGAAAAAGCTGTAACCCGTATTGACATGTCGGAATACATGGAAAAACACGCGGTGAGTCGGTTGGTCGGTGCCCCTCCAGGCTATGTGGGTTATGATGAAGGTGGTCAATTGACGGAAGCTGTACGTCGCCGCCCCTACTCCATTGTGTTGCTGGATGAAATAGAAAAAGCGCATCCCGATGTGTTCAATGTGTTGTTGCAGGTGCTGGATGATGGCCGTTTGACCGATAACAAAGGCCGAACTGCCAGTTTTAAAAACACCATCATCATCATGACCAGCAACCTGGCGAGCGATCGGATCATGGAAGTGTACGAAGATTACGATACCGTACCGGAAAAACGCAAACATGAACTCATTGAAACCGCCAAAAGCGAAGTGATGGATGCGCTCAAAATGACCTTGCGTCCAGAGTTTTTGAACCGGATTGATGAAGTAATCGTGTTCCATCCTTTGCTCAAATCCCAAATGCGCAGCATCCTCACCATCCTCACCAAGGACATCGTGGAATTGTTGCACAAACAGGAATTGAAAGTAGAAATCTCCGATGCTGCTTCGGAGAATCTTACCGAACAGGGATTTGATCCGCAATTTGGTGCGCGGCCGCTGAAACGCACCTTACAACGCACGCTTATCAACGAATTGGCCAAACACCTGCTGGCCGGCAACTACGAAAAAGGGGATACCGTGTTGGTAGATGCCGATGGCGCAGGCCTGTTTTTTGGCCGGAAAGCGATGGTCAATGAGAAAGAGGTGGTAACGAAGCGTTTGCCGGCACTATAACCCGTAAATAATAGAGAATATGCCCGGATCTGTTCCTTTTTGGAGTGGATTCGGGCTTTTTTGTTTGTTGGAGATATCGCTAAAGCATGCGCAATAATTATGTTTTATATCGTTTAAGCCAGGTTAAACCTGACAAAAGCGATATAAATGATCATTTTCTTTTCAAATCAAGGTTGTCTTCTTAAATTGTGCAGCGTATCGTTGGTACGACGCTTAAACGCAAAACATATTTACAATCGATCAATATGCAAAACAAAAACACCGCCCTGCCAAAAATCTTGATAACCACCATGGTCACCATCGTAATTTTTGGATTACTTTTTTGGCAACACCTGCATGGTGGCGTGCCCAGTCATCATATCCTGCAGCGCGCCGACCTTCCAGAAATCTCTAATTGGTGGGGAGGGTTGTTGCTGCCCGTGTTAACCTGGCTTGCATTGGGCCGGATTGAAAAGCGGTTGAACAAACAGGCTTTATCTACCCAAAAAACGGATAATCAAAACATTAAAATCTTAGGGCGGTTCTTTTTGGGCATAACATTGGGTCTTTTGATCGCGGTTTCCTTTACAAATGACTACCAACTTTTTTTAGACAACGTGCCTTTTGTTTTGCTACTGCTTAGTTTCCTTGTTCCGATCTATTACAGCGAGTTCATGCTGGGTTTTATTTTGGGAATGAGTTATACTTTTGGGGCATTCTTGCCGACGGTATTTATCTTGATCTTTGCTGGGATGGGTTATCTTATTTTTCGATTTATACCCAGATTTAAATGGATTAGAAGGATCGATGGATAAAAAATGATTTTCAACGGATTAGAAGCCTGCTGTTTTCAAAACCACTTCGCGTTGGCTATGTTCAGCCTTTGATATTAAGGGTATTTACGGGAAAACCATTTGTCTCGTTATAGCGTCTTGGTTATTAGCCATCTAAACAGATAAAACAACCATGAAATCAGAACAAATTCATTTGACACTTTTTATATTTTTTACTTTGTCCGCTTGCTCAAGTGGCAATGTCCCAAAAACAGTCAGTTCGCCAGACTTGCCTGTGGATACTTTACAAGTCGAGTCGAATATTGAAAATCAAATTGAAAAGACCATAAAACTTGACCATGGCTTTGAAATAAAAGTCGGACGAAATGAAGATTTGCCCCCCTTACAAGTTTATTCACTTTTTATTTTGACCCATAATGACAAACAAATTTATATAGACACGTCATTTACAGAATATGAATTTACCGATACTTTATACCCAATTGTTAGAGCGATTGACCATGAAACATTCGAAGTTTTAGTCGAAATTAACGATCGACCACTTAAAAACTATGTGAAGTACTTTAAAGTGTTTCAAGATCAAATAATTTACACTGAAAAAATGCCGACATTTTTTCCGCGTGCTTTTAACCTCGACGAGGACGAAAATTTAGAACTGGCAGGTTTTTGGGGCGTCGGCAAAACCTGGGGTGATAACTATTCCTTAACAGACTACAACCCAATCATTTATTACGAAATAAGGCCTACAGGAATTACGCTTGATAGTGCGTTGACAATTAGCAAAAACCGTGAATTCTATGGCGAATTTTACGGTTTTAAATTCAACAGAAAAATAGAATTCAAGACCATTGAAACCAGGAAAAGGGAAGACGAAATTCTAAAATTAGTGGAACAAAGTAGTAATCAAATCCAGATGCCAGGAACGGTGAATTGGGAATAAGTTATTTTTGAGTCACTTTGTGAAGGCGAATTAGGCGAACAAGTGGTATGTGTAAATTTTGCACACACCAGAATAGGCTCGCGCATTGACAATTTTTACTCCCGTACACCATCTAGGGTAACCCCGACAATGGGTATAAACCCAACCATACATACAAAATAATAAGCAAACATTGTCCCAATAACAAACAGAATCAAACCCAATCCAACCATATATTTTCTTTTTATGAAATATCTTATCGCTTTGACCAACAGGTAAAGTTCATGAACACAAAGGACCCCAAAAATGACTACGGTTCCCGTCAGGGTGTAGTCGAGTAGAAAAGAAAGCACATTATATAAAGGCAAACACAAAATTACTTGTAATACAAGTAATAAAATATTTAAAATTACACTATTTTTCATAGGCCCTGTATGCAATAGGTAAATTTAAAATGGTAATTTTGGTTTTTATTCCTGCCATAACCCATTTCCTGCCCTGTTTTCACTTAACCCCCAATTCCTCCACTACATACCCATCCGGATAACTTTTCACACAACGTTTCGTCCGAAATTTCGGCTTCTTCCGCAAAGGTATACAGGCAAGAATCCATTTGCGTACCTGCATAGCGCTGTACAAACTCACGCGCACCAGCAAGTTCGGGCGAGGGTAATGCAAGGCCTGGCGCAGGCGTTCGTCCATGATGGCATAAGCGAAAGGTTTGGCGATTGGAAACAAAAACCGGGGTAAATACCAGCCCAGCATCAAATGCAGGGTAGCATCTGCCACTTTACGGCCAGCCTCGGTGTAGCCAAATTGCGTTTGTTCATATTGGATGTTAAACTGCTCCATCGCCTCAAAATTAGGCGGAATGTCCTGAATACCCATCCTTTTCCCGATTTCTGCCCATAAAGTATAACCCGCAATCAGTTCTTTTGGGGTGGAAATGCGGTAGCCAAAACGTTGGTTCCAGCGATAAGGCTCGATGACAAAAGTGCTGAGCACGTATATAAAATCGTCGTTTGCAATATTAAAACGGCCATGCATCTGGTTCATACGCGCGAGGGCTGCCTGGCCGCGCGCACTGTCATATCCGTGTTCAATGATTTCACTCAGGATCAAATCGGTATCATCGTAGCGCTTTTGGGTGCGCTCGGCGAATTCGCGGGTACCCAGCAGCAGTTTTCCAATACTCGGTACCGCAAAGGTGCGAAACAGTGCAAACTCCAACGCGCGCGTGCTATCCCAGGGAAAATCGTGGTAAGCCACCCAATGACTGATTGCAAGATGGTCCTTTTGGGCATCTAAGGGAGCAATTTTGGATAGGAAGGTTTGTTTACGCATAGAAATCGGCATACTTGGAGGGCAAACGGATAAGAGCCCAAATTTAGCATTTCAGCCGATTATGGAACAACATGCGCACAAAATATTGGGTAGCATTTTCCATGCTACCCCAATGTTTACCTGCCTTCAATTGGAATAATCTGATCGAACATTAAGCCGCTCCAACCTTCACCCCTTCCAGCCATTTTTCGGCGACCGAGCCACAAGTAACTTTTGCCATTTAACCAGCGCGTGCGTTGATAGGTGCGTTCGACAATCACACCGGCACGAGGCACTTCAGATTCTTCTAATAGGTAGGGTGCCGATTTTTCTGACACGATTCGGCTGCGTGGAGCAGGGGCGCCAGGCATTTTAGCACGCTGTAAGCGAATTTCTGCGGTTTTTTCGATTTGTACTGGAATAAAAGGAATCCAGTTTTCCGGCACTGTAGAACCTAAGACATATCTGATTTTTGGGGGATCGGTAGGATGCTCAACTGGCGTGAAATCCTGGGCCAATCGATAAAGGTTGCGTTGTTGGGTCCAGCCGCCTATATTTTGAGAAGGAACAATGTGTTCGATTGCCCAAACCATATTTGCCATTTCATCTCGCATAAAATTAACTTTTTCTAATGGATCACTTTCATAAAGTTTTCCAACAGCAGGTGGCAGGTAATAACGACTCCGTTTTTGGTCTAAATTTTCGCGCTCAGTATGATGAAAGGTCGCAAACTGGCTCCAATCTGTTTCCGGATCATCTACCGTGGGTTCGATAAAGGTGTACATCCCAAAGTTATCGCGGATTAAAATGCCTTTTGTTTCACACAACGTATTGATATTCATTTCATAAGGCAACACAAACCAATCGTTGGAATAAGTTAAACCATATTCTGCCAACAAAACAGTTAGCAGACCTGTTGGGCCGGCATCAATCTTGCCAAAATCGGTGCGACTTTCTTCCATTTGCCAGTAGCGTGGATGCGGCATCCCGGAAAACCGCAATGGTGCGGGAATGAATGATTGTACCACTTGTTGTACGGAATCTGCCGCTGGACGGTCTGTTGTGCGCCCTAAATTGATTTCATCGAAATCATACCAATCCAGATGGCCTGAAGCATAATGGTCGGCACATAACGCGCGCTTTTGCCCGTTTTCAGCAGGCAACTCGATCGAGAAATTATAATCTAAATTAGAAGGAGCCCAGGTCTTTTCATTTGGCGCAGGTTGATCATAAAACTTTGCGTACCAAGCAAGTAACGACTTTTGGACATCTTCCATTTTTGTCTTGTCTGCGGGCGAGAAACCAGCCTGCGCCAACATTTTTCCAATGAAAGTGCCATTTTTCATATCAGATAAAATCGCAGCGCCATCGGGCATACGTTTTTCTACAGAAACCTTAAAATAGGAAGCTTCGCGATCTTCCTCCTCAACAACATAATTATCAGGATTTTTATCTTTTAAACTTGTAACTATTTTAATTGGGTAAGCCGAAAGCAGAAATATTCTATTATGATCCTGAATTTGTTTGGACATTATTCGATGGAGGTACCGGGAAATTTCGACGCTTCCGTAAAGATTAATCTGCACAGATTCCCGTTCAACCGCGATTTCAAGTGGTTTTATAGAAGCGTTATAAGCAAGTGGCTTATGTTCCGGGCCCAATAAAATCTGATTTGGAACGCGATGCTCTGAAAAGATCTGCGCCTGAAATGCGGTTCCAGAATCCTCACCTTGAAATTCGCCAAATTGCCACTGGCGGCAGATCATCCACAGCGGGTCATAGATTTCGGCACGCAGACTTCGATCAAAATCTTCTAATCGCGGAACGCCTTCCAGTTTATTTCGATTACTAATAAAGGGTGTGTTATAACGCTGGACAACTCCGTCGATCGCAGATGCTTTGAGTTGGTGGGCTTTTGTCTTTGTCATTATGATTGGAGCATTTGGGTTAAAAAATCAGGGTGCTTTGCCGCATTTATTTATAGGGTTTATACAAGGGCAAATCACTTGCGGTTGCATTTAAGAAATCATCATTTGCTATTGCAAAGTCGAGTGAAACGTTTGCGTCTTGCACATCAAATTCAGATAAGGTCATTGGGAGCAAATGCTTCAATGTGGGGTGTTTGGTAATGTGACTTGGCTCTACGGCGCGGGCTTTGGCACGTTGGAGTGTATTTTCTATCACGCCTAGCAGCGCATCCCACGTCCAATGGTCCTTTCCCTCTGGTTCTACGGCCAGTAACAACGACTGTGGTGGTACGGCATTGGGTTGATTGTAATGATAGGCAATGCCAGTAACTTCTTTTTCAGTTGGAATTGTTTCAGTCCATTCATCTACGATAAAGGCCGATTGCAGTTCGTTGGTCAATTCATAAGCCTCTCCAAAAAGGGAAAGTGCGATTGTATCATCTTCGATATTAAAAGGTTTGCCCGTATTTTCATGCAAAACGGGGAATTCGACAGCCAACCAGCTATCCTTGGGCCGATAGGGCGTTTGGGCTGCATCAATATTAATAGGTGCTCCACCCGTGGCCTCTACCAAGATTCGAACGCGTTCCAGTTTTTCGAGTTCTGGCCGCACATGAACGGTTGATTGCATCCAGGATTCAAGCGCCAATTCATCGGTTGTAGCATCAACAGCACAAATGTGTTTAAGTAATTGAGTTTGTTCAGCGATTGATTTACGAAGTTCCTCACCATTCGTATATCGGAAACGTGGTAATACTGGAAAATCATCGCCAAGCGTCATTTTACCTGCTTTACGCAGTTGCTCAATTTTGAATAATTGATCGATTTGCTGTTCATTTTTAGTTAATAATGCTTCAGAATTCTTTAACCTATCGGTGATTTGTTTCCATACCGCAGCGGCTTTTGCCAATAAATCGGGCTGGTTTTTACCACTAACATCATCCGGGTAAGCCAGACCAATACCAAACAAAGATGCATCGCGGAGGAACTGGCTGACTTTGATCAATCCATTTTCGGATAAAGTAATATTTTCAAAAAAGCCCGGGTTTTTCCCATCTTCAAAGAATTCTTCAAAAAGGATTTTGAAGCTGGATGGAGCAAGCGGATCTGTTTCATTGGGTTGCTTGCCTTCAATAAGGAATATGTTCTTCCGCAGGTCTTCCATCGCATTTTCCACGCGACTTTGTAAATCGTTTAGATCATAGCCATAGAGATCTGCGACATTTTTGGTTTCTACACGCCGCTGCCCCTGAAAGTCGCGGGCAGAAGCTGGTTTGGCGGTGGTAATAAGTGTGCGTAATGCGCGTGCAAGCGGAATGATCTCGGCAAAAGTACGTTCTTCTAATTGGGTTGCTCCCGCTGCAAGTGCAATTGAAATGGTCGCATCGTCAGGATCTGTAGCAGCTTTAGCGCGGTAGGCACGGGCAATACGCCCCTCTAATTCACTGGCATTGTTTTTGTACTCGCCTCCCACAATCATCACAAAATCAATGGGTTGCATTTTAAGTTCATCTAAGGAAATCGTTTTTACCTTTTGCCGAACATTGTTTTCATCAAGAAAGGCTGCCTCACAAAGAATTGTTTTAGGATTGCCGAGGCATTGACCCAGCCAGCGGTTAAGGCCCGTTTCCATTCGAGCGCGCGGGGATGTTTCAGGGGTCCAGTTATTGCCTGCTTGTCCGGCTGTGTCGGTACGAAAATGAACACTGGACCGATTGGTAAATCCGAAAACGGAGCTCCGTGGCGTTTTAACCACCTGGATATCAGGGGGTACATCGGCATCCTTGAGTGCATTTAATACTGAAACTGCCCGATCGTTGTTGCCTTGGACAACCTGGTAGGCCGTTTCTGCCATGAGCAAATCATTGGCCGCATCCAAGGTGTTTTCGAGTTGATTTTTCACGGCGGTTAATGCTTCGATATGTTTGGCTCTACGCGCTACAATGGCTGGCTGGTTGCCTGGGTTCGCTGCATTAACAAGTAACAATATTTGCGCATCGAAGTCAAGGGATTCTATCAGGGTTAATCCATTAACCACCGGATAAGCAGAAACGGTTTCCAATACTTTATCTGAGCCCTGCTGCGGAATATTTTCCCGTTTTACCGGATATATTGTTCGTAAATCATAGATATACTGGTTCAGATTCAGGTTTTCCAGATCTGCAGAACTACGGTCATGCACTGCCCTTTCGAATTGATATCCTAATAATACATCCAAAGACTGGCCATTTTGAACCCCTTCAAATATGAACTTAGCACGGCGGACCCTTTCAGAAGATAAATTTACTGCAAATGGCTGAGGCTGGTTTGCACCAATACTACCGTAGTTTTTTTTGTGGTTACTATAACCAGAGAGCAATAAGCCCATCGCCGATGCGTGATTAAGCGAGGGCGTATGGATAAAACCAGCATTTTCTGCCTGTTTATAAACGGGAGTACCATCTTGTGGTTTAATCCGGGCAGGGATAGTGGCAGTTGCTACAATCCGAACTTCTGGTTTCAGATCGGTCACCCAACCATAGGCGCCAATGTATAATCCATTGGCGTGCGCTTTCCGGTTTTCCTGTAACTTATGGTGAAAGAGTCCCGTTTGCCAGGCATCTAAGCGGTAAAAGCAGAGGTCAATATGATTGCTGAGCGCACGTTCTAATTTTGAAACAGGCCATTTTGCCAATTCAAGCAGGCTTGCTCGTATGGCTTTAATGCCCGCTGTGTCTGGAATATTATTATTTTTATCCAGTAAGAAATCTCCAATTCTTTGTTCGCCAACCTGAGCAAACTTTTGAGCATCTAGTGTTTTTGGTTGGCCATTTAATACTTCAAACTGCGTAAGGTCTTTGTGCTCAGGTGTTGGTGCAAGGTTAAAAAGCCCCTTATTGGCCAATACCGCTTTAACTTTTATTCCTCCCTTCTCAAGAAACTGTACAGATTTATCAAGTATTTCTAGTAAAAGCGCATGGCGCAGCAACAAGAATAACAGTTGATTCGGGGCGTTTGTCTCCCCGTTGACTTCCTGCAATTGTAATTCCTCAATTGTTTTAACGTCTGCCAGCCAATTGATATAATCACCTTTAAGCGCAGCGCCGGGTTTTGCACTTACAAAATTTTTATCCAATAAACGGGCTTCTTTTTCTTCCAAATACAAACTCGTAACCGGCGGATTTAAGGTACTATTTGCCGGAATTGTTGCATCAATACCTAAACCAGAAAACCAGGTTTTCAGCAAATTCTCTTTTTGGGATATGGCGGTATTATAGATGTTGTTTTCAGGTCCAAATATAGCAAGCAAGGCATCATGCGTGGCAGCCAGTCGTTGTTTATAACTTACTGAACCAGCCTGCAATGCCATTACTTCTATCAGCGAACCAGCACTATTGCTAACCTTATTTCCCACGTAAGCAACTTGTTCTGCGTCTACGATTTCATTCCAAATCTTGTACAAACTGCTTAAAACAGCATTTAACCGATTTAAAAAAGCAACATCTTCGCCTTCTTTATTCGTCCAATTACGCTGGTCACTTGTTAGCAACAGTCCGTACGGTTGGTCACCAACCCTAAATGCAGGGAACGGGCCGCGCGCACTCACATGTTCCAGGAAAAAATTGCGGATTTTGGCAGCGCCCGAGGCATTTAACAAGGGGAATAGATGTCTTTCAAAATAATATCCCAATGTTGCCGGGTAAAGTGCCGTATTCATCGTGCGGGCCTCTGCATTTTCGCGTAAACCTGCATTGGGTACTTCGCGCAATAAATCAGGAGTAATGCCTAATAAACTAGCCATTGTTAAAGAATCGGCATCATCCGGTAAAGCGGTTGGCACACCATCAAAATAACCTAATACTTGCAGGTCCTCATTGCGTATATAACCAGACCCATCCTTTTCCGTGTTGTTGGTGGGGGTGCCTTGCGCAACCAAACTAAAACCATTGCGCGCATAGTAATGGTTTTCAATCATTTGTTCGGTCAGCAGTTTACTCTTTTCCGGATCGGCAGAAAAAAGCAAACCCGTAACGGCTATTTTGGGAATGACTCCTTGCGCGTTAAAAAATTCAGGATCAACATCAATGCGTAATGCAAGTCCAATTTCCACGGCTTTATCAAAATCGTGCATCCAAGCCACATCCACGTGGGGAACAATTTCATCCCCAATTTTTTCATATGCCTTATCTGCGTAAAATGGATCTGGCCCAAGATAAATGGTATCTGGAATCGTTTTCCCGGGAAAATCAAATCGATCGGAAGGTCCATAAATGGACACCACAAACCGGTCTGGCAACAGCTGGGTATGCGGTGCCACCGTCCAGGAATGGTCCTTCGTTTCAGGATGTGTTGGGAATATTAATGCACTGTCCGCTACCGCAAGGGTAGGATTCCAATTGGAAGGCTGTGTTGACTTTGCGATCCAGATAGCGCGTTGTGGACCCGCAATTTCACCAAGGTGTGTCCAGGCAGTTTGTTTGGCTTCCGTAGCCAAATTCACGTTATTTTGCCGGTTAGCTGCTGTCAAAGCACGCCAATAGTCTTCACCTGCGGTAATTTCTTTTGGTGTAAGCAGCGTTTCATGGGTATGTACATGAATATCGTCCGGGTAAATCCGCACCAACAATTGTCGTTTCCCCCCACCTTCAGGCACATCAAAAAAACGGGTTTCGAGGTGTACTGGAAACAACAAAATAGGCAGTGCTGCTTGAAGATTTTCAGTTAGGGATACATGCGCCTGTTCTTCAGGAAACAGTTCATTCAGGGCATCCTTTAAAGCGTTTTGCGCCGCTTGGTTTGCCTGAAATGAAGTGCCAATATTTGTTTGCAAATCGGCAAAACTGGTGCTTTTTAGCGTTTTTTGTGCCGCTATTTTGGCTTTATACAGTGCTTGCCCGGCTTGTTCTGCGACACTGCGCGCGGCAGCAACTTTTTTGAGTTGTTCGTTAAAATCTGGCATATTCTTGTTGGGGGTATGATTTATTGTTAAAACCAGGTTTGCTCAGGTGTATTTGTTCCCAATTAAACATTTTTTTGAACAAAACTTCTGGTATGGGTCATTAATGTGGTTTCAGAAGAGGCTTCATTCAATTTTTTATTTTCATCCAAAATCTCTTCATCCAACATTTCACGCGCATGGGTAGCGACCATAACGGGGCGTTGAAATAGAATCGTGGCCATGTCAGCACTGCTACGGCCCCAGGTGCCTTTTTCATTGGAATTTAAGTTCACATTTACAAAGGAGGGCGAAATGTTTTCCCTTATAAAATCCAAGGGCTTGTCTGATTCTTTAAAATTTTCCCAAGACAAATCATTCCAGGTATAATTAGCTGGGTTATTTGGTTCATTCGGATCAAATTTTAAATCCATCCCAAAACGCGGCTCTCCAGGCACCTCCGCAATCACGAAAAACCAGCCAAGTCTCTCCATAATTGAGGGTGCGCCCTCCCAGGTTTCATTTTCAAACTTGGATGAATCTTCCAAACCTGCCGCCTGTTCAATCGTCAGGTCAAACCCAAACAATTTAATATCTGGCCCTATTTCAGCTTTATAACTTGGAAACATGACTTCCTTTTCGTAGTTGGCATCAAATTCCTCAAAATTGCGTCGAATTACGGGTATCAATTTATCATTCCCGTCTTCATCTGTTTTAGATAAAAGCTTGTAAATCTTTTTGCCGTTACCAGCGGTTCCTACCTCCTTGGTATAATCTCTGTCAGGCACCCCTTTCTGTGCATAAATCACCGTGTTCGGAAATTTTTCCAACAAATTTCCTCGTACTACAAATACCAATTGAGAAGCATCTTTTTGCATATCTCGGGCATTGTGTTTGCCCAATGGCCAGGTAGATGCATCGTTTTTGTTAATCCAGGTGTGAATTGGTTTAATGTCTTTAGCACCCTCCGCATCCAGGGAAAGCGCATTCGGCGTTACGATTCCGCGCACATCCCAAAACTGCCGGAAATAACTACCGCGCATATCAGTAGGATATTCACGCCACAGCAATTCGCGTCCCATTTCGTAATTTAAACCAACCAAATAGGATTCAATAAATTTTTGATTGGTTCGGAGCAATGAAATCGTATTTGGCGGAATCAAATTAAGGTTGGGCAGTAAAAGCTCCTTATCAATTTTTACCAGGTACTCATACGTCGGTTCATTAAAATCCGGATAAGCCATCGCGGGTAAAAAATCTTCCGTTATCTGATTATCTTGTCCACCAATTAAGATAGACTTTGATAACATACGCTTGAAAGCCGAAACTGGTTGGACGAATTGCTTGATTGTACCAGAAACCGAATTTATCGGAACAGGAGGTTTCGGAATAACGGGCGTAGCAAACGTTCTCCGAATATTCATTTGTTCGAAGGCCGTCGAAAAAACATTTAAATCTGGATCTGCATCGCGCGACGGAGGTGCTGCCGACTTTATAATCTGTATTTTGAAAATATCAGAAAAATCGGTCTCCCCACCCAGGAAAATGTTGTTCTTGTCAATATTATCCAAGGTGCCGAGGGTATTTATTTGTGGCCCAAAGATGAATGACCATTTGTCAACATCAGGCAATCCTCCCGTGGAATCAGGTAGGTTGTAAATAAAATCCTCATCTGTATTGGATTTCACACTCCAAACCTTAATCGTTTCTGCTGCAGGAACTGTTAAAACAGCATTTGTCAAATCAGTGATCGCATCAAATTTGGTTTCTGGCGCGGCACTGATCCAATTTTGATTCAAGCCGTCTACCACGTTTTTTAAAATACTTCCACCAAAATTGCGTGTCAACCCATCTGAAACAACAACCTGTTGCGCAATGCTTCCCTCCTGTGTTGCATCAAATATAAAAACGGCCGATTTTTCTAGAAGCCGCAACATCTTACTTTGGTTGCGCAAGGCTCTGCGAAATGGATGCGTCAAAGTTGCAGCGGGCAAAGCACCATCGTTAATCGTGCTTTTAACTGTTACGCGGGTTAAAAATGGACTGTCTTCGTTTTCAGGATTAAAAGTGGATCGGGCTACTGCTCCAACTTCAACCGGGACCCTTGCAGACAATGAACGGGTCATGCTCAACATTTTTTCATCAGCAAGTGGCAGGAAGTGCTTTTCGTGTGATTTTTTTAACACTTTAGCCGTGAGTTGTACTCCCTGTATTTTTTTATTCAGGGCAAGCACCTTATTCAATTGTTTCCAGGCCGAATCCATCAATCTTTCCTGGTCTTCCTGAACCATGCGGGTGCCGAATCCGGCTGCTACACGCCAGCGTGGATCGCGATTTAGCTCATTTTGCCATTTTGTAGCATCTTTACCATTCAGGCTTACAGTTTCAGGGTCGAAGTCTGGCAAGGTGTTGAGCACCTCCATGGCGTGGTACATACCATAAAATGGAACCGTTACAGTGGGGTCTTCGTCCTGATGCTCTTCATTATATTTGTTGAGTTTTACCAACTCCGTAAGTTGCAAAACAAAATCCTGGGTTGTGTCCCAATTTTCAGGATTCGGCTTGGTTTGAGGAGCAAGCAATGCGCCTTCGAGAAAAATTACACTTGGATCTGTACCCGTAACTTCTCCTACGCCATCTGCTTTAACATAACCCGGACGGGAAGTGTCCATAGGCCGGGTTCCTACTTTATCGTCCATAACCCGCGGCTCAAGGAGTTTTACCAAGGATTCAAAATCAAAGTTTTCACCCGTTCTGAACAACCAACGATGATATACCGGCAACTCAATTTTAGCAGTATTGGAATCCCAGGAGGGCTTTTGAGCAGGTATGTTTTTCGGTACTTGACCGAGCCCTGCCAATCGACCCGTTTCATAGCTCGGTACCAAAAAAGCATGGTAAAGTGTGTCAGCCTCTAAATGACGCGGGCAAAGGATCCGACTATACAGGCCATCAGGGTCAGTTTTATAATCCTCTTCTAACTTATCAATAAAATTTTCTAAAGGTCCTACAACAACCGGCTTATTGTTATGGGCGTGCGCCCAAAGATGTAACTCGTCATGCGGAGGTAAGGCGCCGGGCTTCGTCACCGTGATGGAAGTAAGTGGCTGGCGGCGTTTGCTGTTCTCAAATTCGTCGGCTTTAAGCACGACCAGCGCAAGCCAAGGGCGTAAACGACCTTCCTTGATTGAATCAGGCCCAATGGTGTCCACTTGCTTGGCAGGGGTGTAGCGCCATGGAAAATCTTCATCGTAAAACTCTACATAAGGCAAATAATTGGGTTCAAATCCCGAAATGGTATCCAATGGTTCCGTTCGGATAATCATTTCTGATTTTATTCCAACGATATCACCCGGGCCAATCATTTGAAAGTTAATAGAATCTCCCAAATTTGGGTCTTTATTTATTTCTACAGAAAGCTTTACGGTTGCGCGTTCCACTACGGTACCATTAGACTTTCCCAGTGTATCTAATTCACTGATGTATGCCGAAAGACCACGTCGAGTCCAGGGTAAAAATTCATATTTAGCAAAACTCATGTTGGATGTAATTGAGGGTGGATAAAGAAGGGTTTAAATCAATTCATGTAATTCAACGACCTGTAATACCCCTGAATCATCGGGGTTCAGGGATTCCCAGGCGCGCATTTTTTGAATTGCTTCGGTTTTGGTGGCCGCACGAAGGGCGATTCCGTCTTTTATAAGCGCCTCCATGTTGCTTTCTCGTACTACGAAATATTCCTGTTCTATGATTTGTACCGGTTCAGGACTGTTAGGTGACAATCCCGGTATTTTATCCCATGAAACAGCGGACTTGGAAACTGCGGCATTCCGACGCAGATGATCGAATCCTTCAACGCGCATTTTAACGGATTTATCGTTTTTGGTGGGTGCAACTGGAGCATCATCGCCGGTGTAATCTAATTCATAATCGACATCAGTTAATATTAAAGGTGTTTGGACCGATTTAACATTACCAACGTCTTCTAATCGTTTTCCACTATTAAAAGTCTCAAAGGACTTTCGACTTAATTTTTCAGATTCGGATAAGTTGCTATAGTTCCCGGCCGCAAAAAGTTCTTGTACATCGCTAATATTCAGTGTAATATTTTTGGTTGCATCCGGATTGTTACCAGCCGTAATTTTAGTAATACTCAATCGTTTCAAATTGAGCGGCTTCAATGTTCCAAATTGTTCTATTTCAAAGTCTAACGGAAGTGCGCGTTGGCTAAAAACCAACTTTCCAAATGGATGCACGATCAGCAACGCTTGCTCAACTTCATCAAATTCACGAAGGCTTACAAAGAGGTTATGGTAATCAGGCAATTCAACTTTCCAGTTGCTATTGTTCTGAACTTCGGTTTTGAACACCTCTATTAAATCCTTCGTATTGGTGGTTGCCGGTAATGCCGGGTCACCCCAGGTAACATCAAATCCAATGGTAATGGTAACAAATGGGAACACCGAGAAAGACACCTCTCCTTCTACATTCCATGGACGTGGTCCAGCCAATTTTCCTCTGAAATGAATGCCAAACAATATACTGGTATTGTGGCGAATAGCGAGGGTAGCCTCTAAACTTATAACAAAACGGAATGGCTCAAAAATGAACAGCGCATCAAACGCCAGCAAACCGTACAAATTAAATCCAAATGGCCCACCTGCATATAGTTCAACCCGTGCTCCGAATTGCACCGAATTGGAAGTAACTGCAAAATACGCCTCAACACCAAGTCGCGGATTATCACCACTCAGCAATTGCAAACCGATGCGATCCATGTCCCGGAATGCGCCTGGGAGGGTTGGTACCGTTGGGTAATCTTTAAAGTCTGGGTGGAAGCCGCCTACACTGATCCCAAAGGTGCTGTTTTTGCCCCATGCAACTACAAAGGCCATGCTTCCCGTAAGGGTAATACCTACGATTGACGATTCGAATAAGCGCGCTTCAAAATAAATAAACTCATTTTGGAAATCTATAACGCCCAGGAAGTTAATCTGTAACTTGAGCAATGGCGCTTCTTCACTTGGTAAAATGCACTTGATGACACCCAGTATGACAACTTTAGGATCTGGCAGTTCTACCATCACACCAAGTTCAGCAGAGATCAGGGTAGGAGTTCCCCAGCCAATTTTAGCCATCAAGCCAATGACAAAACTACCTTCTTTAATGGGGAAAATCTGCTTGATATCGCTGATAATACGCTGGATATTGCCAACTACGTCTTCCGGGAAAAGAATACTTTGAATGGCTCCAGTTCGCAAACCTACCCGAATCGGTTCTACATCCATGCCTCGGTTCACGCCCAACATCCCCCCTACTCCTAATAAAGTAAAGCCAAAACCTAACTGAATCGCGGAGAACTCTGCTGTAACCAGAATAAACATTGAAAAAATATCATTACCATCGGAATCTTTGGTATTGATAATTCCCACCGCCTTAAGGTCGAACAAATTTTTAAAACTGAGTTGCAGCGCACCAAAGTATTCACCTTTAGGCTGGTCGATATTCAGAAAACCACCTCCCGTAACAACCCCCGCATTCACACGAACACCGGCCCCGTTGGGAAACTTAATGTCCGGTTTGATATCATAACCCAAAACGCCTGTTCCGTCCGCAGTTTTTTCCAAATTGAGCAACACACCCAACCTATTTACACTGATCGTGATTGGTGTGCCGAATTTCAACCAAAAGTCAAGAGAAGCTTCTAGTCCAATGAAATTTCTTCCATTTTTTTGTCCAGCACTACCCGCCAAATACAAGGTTTCCAAGCCCAGGATGCCGCCAATATTTTGGTGTAAAGGGATTGTAACCGAAATCAAGTTAAGTAGCTCGGAAAGTACGTCATTGACTGGGTCGTTTTCAGTTGCAGGAGCAGCAGCATTTCTGGCGATGGCTGCCGAGGGGAAAGGTGCGCCTTCACCAGCGCCTACCGAGCTGCTTCCGCCAAAGAAACTGCGCTTCATCGACCAGCCAAACTCAATAGTCTGTTTACCGCGTTCATTTTCTGGTAAAAAATCAAAAGGAAACCCACTAAGACCTCCTCTGCCAAATTCATATTTCAAGTCAAAACGCAACGTGAACGCAACATCATCATTGGTAAATTGTGCGTCTAATTGGTAGGTGCCAGGCACAAATCGGAAGGCGGGGCTACTAAGAATCGTCCAAAGCGGCTCATCATCCCGACGATGCAGGAAATTAGCACGGGCAAATTTATCTACATGGACTTCTGGACTTTCGCCGATAGTAAATTCAGACTCGGCAGTAAGGTTTGCGCTTAAAATGAGTCGTTTATCACTTCCGAATACATTGCTTTTTTCAAAATTGACCGCCTTCTTAGCCCTCAATTTGACAGGAAATCCTCCCGCTCCACCACCGAATGTGGCCTCTATTCCATCTTCAGGTTTTCCTAAAGCCAGTATAAATAATGGCTTTTCATCCGGACTTCCAGGATTGAGGCTTGAAAAATTAGTTTTAAAGGTGAAATCTCCACCTGCTTCCGTAGAAAGCGCTTTATCTACTTTTTGCAGGATGGCCGCAAGTAAAATAAAGGGAAGATCTTCTACATCGTTAACCGCTTCCTCCGACTTACCCTTGCTGATTTTATCAAAAAACTTGACAATGATCTCTTCAACAAAATTAAAATCAAGCGGTTGGTCAGCGGCAGCAACACGGGCAACACTGGAAGGTGATGTGGGTGCAAGGCTATTTAACATATCGATAACTTTGCGAAATTCTGGTGCATGGTTATCGATATATTTAAGTACAAAAATATTCAGAAACAGGTTAAGCAATTGCTTACCATCTGGTCCTGGCCCGGTGGCTGCAGAATTTAGGAAGTTTATCAACTTTGTGACAACCTCTGTGATTTTTGTTATTGCCTCCCCAAAAGCCGCCAAATCAAAATCTGGAACTTTATTAATAAACGTTTGGACTGCTTCCAAAGATGGAAATTGGCCAGGATCAGGCACTTGGGTAGGATCCAGACCAAGCGCAGTTAATATTTGCGCACGCTCTGCTGGATTATTTAATGCAGCAATGCCGTTATCAAGCACTTCCTTAAAAAATATAAGCAAGGGCCGAAAGGCGTTTTCATTTGAGGTTGCCATGTGGTTGAGGTTGGTAGTTGGCAGATTTGGATTTTTTAGTAACAAAATTCCTTGGGTAGAATTTTTTACGACACAATAATAAGGTAACTCCTTTAGATACCTAATTTTTGCGATGTTAATTATATGTTTATTTTTAATTATACTTATAAATAAGTACTTCAACAGGATTGAAAGCCCCCACTTATAAGTACTACCACAGTATCCTTCAAATCCAGTTTAATAGACTTGTTGCGGTGGGAAGTTGAAAACGACGTAAAAACGCCCATTTTCCGCCCTTCTGCGTTTTTTTTCTTGTCCGTAGCGCTGCTACGCACAAGAAAAAAAGCCTTGAAG
>CAIVGO010000059.1 GCA_903905445.1 uncultured Bacteroidota bacterium | reverse complement strand
GATTTTATAGCGGTCGACCTGCATGCCGGGCAAAATATCCAGGATTTCCCCATCCACCCGCACTTTGGTATAGCCTTGCTTGAGCACCTGTTCGAACAATTCGCGGTAATGGCCCTTGCGCGAGCGCACGACGGGCGCGAGGAGCACGATTTTTTTATCGGCAAAACGCTCCTGAATGTTGGAAATGATCTGATCCTCGGTGAATTTCACCATTTTTTGGCCCGTCACATACGAATATGCCTCGCCTGCGCGCGCAAACAACAAGCGCAAAAAGTCGTACACCTCGGTCACCGTACCTACTGTGGAACGTGGATTGCGACCGGTGGTTTTTTGTTCGATGCTGATCACCGGGCTCAAACCCGTGATTTGCTCCACATCCGGGCGCTCCATTTCGCCGATAAACTGGCGCGCGTAACTCGACAGGGTTTCCATGAAACGCCGCTGCCCCTCGGCATAAATCGTATCGAAGGCCAGCGAACTCTTGCCCGAACCACTAATGCCTGTGATCACCACCAGCTGGTTGCGCGGAATCCGCACACTGATATTTTTCAGGTTGTGCACCCGGGCATCAATTACTTCGATATAATCGTGATCGGGAAGCGTCAACTTATCCGTATTCGATTCAGGAGCAGCCATTTGGGTAGTTTTTGCCTTTGCCATGCCGGTAAAACAAGTGAGCGACGATTTAGTTGGTGCGCTGAGCAAAGGTAATGAAAATGTTTTTTTGAAATAAATATTTTGAAATAAATTGTTTAATAATCGAATTCGTACTCGGAAAGCCAAAACGCTCCTTTAAATTTGGGCAGATATATGTACTTTTCCACCCAAAATTTCACACGATCATGCGACTGTTTTACCCTGTCTTTATTTTACTGTTGTGGCTTTGTGCGCACACGCTTTCGGCACAAACCACCCCTGAACTGTACATGCCGCGCAACATTAAACGCGCATTTGACGCCGAAACCCGCGCCGCCGATGGCAAACCGGGTGTAAATTATTGGCAAAACCGCGCCGTTTACAACATTCAGGTAGATTTGAACCTGAAAAAACGCCTCGTAACGGGCGACGCTCAAATCAAATATTTTAACAACAGTCCCGACACGCTCAAAATTATACGCCTCAAACTGGCCCACGACCTGTGGCGCAAAAACAGCGAACGCGCGTACGACATGGCCGAAGAAGACATGGGCGAGGGCGTGCGCATCAATCAGGTAAAGGTGCAGGAAAAAGTGGTGGTACCGACCCAACTCAACCGTGCCAGTACGTTCCTAACCATCAAATTGGAGGAACCGCTTCCGGGTGGAAAAAGCATTGATTTGAGTGTCAATTGGGCCTATACTGCCCCGGCCAGCAAAGACACCCCGCGCGAGTGCGTGTGCGATTCTACCAGTTGGTTTGTGGCCTATTGGTACCCGCAGGTGGCAGTATACGACGATTTGCACGGCTGGGCAGATTTTCCGTACACCGGCATGCAGGAAATGTACAACGACTTCGCCGACTATGAAGTACGCATAAAAGTTCCGGGAAATGTGATGGTTTGGGCGACCGGCACCTGGGAAAACGCCAGCGAATTGTTGATGCCGGAGTACCTCAAACGCTATGAAGAAGCACTGGAATCAAAAAGTATCGTGAAGGTGTTTGGTCCGGACGATTACAGCAATAAAAAGGCGTTTTTCCGGCCAAATTCGATTCAAACCTTTGTGTACAAAGCCAGCGGGGTGCCCGATTTTGCTTTTGGCCTGAGCGATCATTACCTCTGGGATGCCACCTCGGCGGTAGTGGACCCTGCCACTGGACGCAAGGCGCTGGTGAGTGCGGCCTACAACCCCAAATCGAAAGATTATTATGAAGTGTGCGATATCGCCGCCAAGGGTTTGAGCCTGATGTCGACCTTCATGCCCGGTTATCCTTATCCTTATCCGCGCATGACGGTGTTCAATGGCGACGATGGCATGGAATTCCCGATGATGTGCAACGATGGCAGCACCGCGCCGAACAGTCCGCTCACGCTGACCGTACACGAATCGTCGCACACTTATTTTCCGTTCATGATGGGCATCAACGAGCAATATTATGCCTGGATGGACGAAGGTTGGGCGGCATTTTTTGACGTGGTGGTGTCCGATTCACTGGCGGGCAAACCCGTTGGCCGCATGCGCAACTACTGGGATTTTGCGGGTACCGAAAATGATATGCCTCCGATGACTCCTTCTCGCCATTTGAGCAATCCGGCATACCGGGTAGCCGCTTACAATCGTCCGCAGGCTGCTTATTTTGCCTTGTATCAAATGTTGGGGTACGAGCGCTTCCACCGTTGCATGGTAACGTATATGGACCGCTGGAAAGGCAAACATCCGCAACCGTTTGATTTTTTCAATACCTGGAATGCTGCTTCGGGCGAAAACCTCAACTGGTTCTGGAAACCCTGGTTTTTCGATTGGGGTTATCCCGACCTTGCCGTAACCGGTGTTCAAAACAACGGCGGCCGCAAACCCCTCATCGAAATAG
>CAIVGO010000058.1 GCA_903905445.1 uncultured Bacteroidota bacterium | reverse complement strand
TAGTTTTCGATGGATACCATGAAGTTGTGCAGGTTATCAACCAGCATAAACACCAGGGGAAACATGGCAAGCATGATCACAATTTTGAATACCTGCCTTTTGGCAATCAAGGTATGTTTAAGCAGGAAAGTGTAACGCGTCACGGTGACCAATGTCACGACAAAGAATATATTATACCGCTCAAATGTCCATACATTCATTGCTTTATGTATAGGATAAAGCACAATTAATACAATACCTGCTGTGATGACCCACCACAGTAGTTCGAGCGCGAGCAACAACGAAAAACGTTTTTCCATAACCATACAGGGGCGGTAACAACCTTGCGCCCAACAAGGGAAAAATGGCCGTATTTAGGCTTGCGCGGGCGGCGTATTGAAATTCATAGGCGGCAACTGCTGTTCTTGCTCGTCAATTTTGCCAAATTGCTGCTCGTATTTTTGTACATTATCTTTCAAGGCAAACAACAAACGCTTGGCATGTTGCGGGGTAATAATGATGCGGGCTTTCACCTTTGCTTTGGGCACATTGGGCATCAAACGGATAAAATCGACTACAAACTCCGCGTTGGAATGCGAAATGATCGCCAGGTTGGAGTAGATGCCTTCTGCCGTTTCTTCCGAAATTTCAATGTTGACTGCCGGTTGTTGGATGTTTTTATCTTGCATGGTAGATCAATTGAGTGGTTGCGTAAAAAGTATTTTTGTGTACAGGCGCTTTCCATTTCGTCAAACAACGGCCCTCCATAATAGTTGAAGCAATTGCAGAGAAAAGCAAGCTGCAAAACTATGGATTCATGCGCACAAATTGGCGACGAGTTTTGATCGGTGGGCGTAATTGTAGAAAAACCGAATTTTTTGCCTAAAAACGCACAATATCGTGCAACATAACGGCGATGATGATGCCCGCTGGAAAAAAGAAAATGGCGGTGTGCAAACTCGGGAACACGGCGACACTGAACATGGCGCCCATTAAAAAACTAACCATGACGATTACGCGGAGCAAGGCCTCCCGTTGGATGACGCGCCGTTGTTCGCCGACCGAGTGAAATATTTCAGCAATGTCTACGCCCAGTTCATTAACAACACCAGTCATTTGGCTGGCTTTGATGAGGGAAGAGGTTGTCAGGCTCACCATGGCATTTTGGATACCAATGGAAAAGAGCACCAGCGCGGGAAAGATGACCGGGTGCAGGGTGTCCGAATTGGTGCCTGAAATGGCCACGACGACAAACATACAGGCAACCGTAAGCAGGGGCAGGAGGTGTAGATAGCGCCATTTGAGGAGCTTTTCGCGCTCGACACACCAGCCGGCAAAAAAACCGCCCATAAAAAAGGCAAATAGCCATAAGAAAATGGAACCTGCCGTATTTAACTGCCCTTCATAAAGATCCTTGGCGATTTGCGGCAACAATCCGGTTACATTGGTCACCACCACAGAGAAAGTCATCAGTCCGGCGTAAATCACAATGCCCGAACTAAAAGGATATACAAACGCATAGAGCATTTTGACTGGAAATGCGCGACGGTTTGTTTTTTTAATGTTGGGTTGAAAGTGCATAAGCGTTAGGTGG
>CAIVGO010000057.1 GCA_903905445.1 uncultured Bacteroidota bacterium | reverse complement strand
GAATATGGGCCGTTACCGTAATTACCGTAGCCGGTTTGGCCGCTTCCGTTTCACCTTCAAAAGCCTGTTTCAAAGCCGCAATATCTATTTTTGTCATTTGCATCATGGCCTGTATTGCGCGGCCCGCTTTTTCCTGATCTGGATGACCAAAGTACTCCAACAATTGGACCGGTACCACCTGCCAGGAAACACCAAACGGATCTTTCAACCAGCCGCATTGACCGGGCTCACCACCATGGGCTGTGAGTTTTTCCCAGTAATAATCCACTTCAAACTGCGAATAACAGCGAATTAAAAACGAATTCGCCTCCGAAAAGGTAAATCCATGTGCACCATTGCTATCCATTGCCGCAAATAAATGCCCATTCAGCAAGAATTGGGCATGGTTGACGGTGCCTTCAGGGTCATTGCCGCCCGCGCCATACCGGGAAATGAAATTGGTGCCGGCGTGTTGGAAAATAGATGTGTACAATTGAATAGCCGATTCTGCCTTTCCCGCTTGTGCGCCCGTGTACATCAGCGCAGGCGTAATCTTTTGGCCCGTTTCGGCCACACTACCGGTAAAAATTTGCCAACTCAGGCCAAAACGATCCTGCAACCAGCCATATTTGGGGCTCCAGGGATAGGCTTGGAGCGGCATCAACACGGTTCCGCCTGGCTCGAGGGCGTTCCACAAGGCTTCTGCTTCTGTTTCCGTATCACACACGGTATAAAAAGAAACGGCAGGGGTAAATTTAAACATGGGTCCGCCGTTCAAGGATGAGAACGATTGTCCGGCCAGGGTAAAATCGACGGTAAACACGGCGTCTCCATTGCGCATCACGTTTTTCACTTCCGAGCCAGGAAAAAGGCTAGTGTACAGTTGGGCCGCTGGTTCAGCATCTTGATCGAACCAAAGAAAAGGCGTGATCTTTTGTGTTTCAGCCATGCTTTTCACCAATTGCAAAGCACCGGGGAAAACACTTTCAAAATAGGCGCTGTGGGCAGGATCACTGTCTAACTCAACCACCAATTCCGTTCCTTCGGCTGTTTTTTTCAGAAAATAGGTTTCATAAGCATCGCCAAAATCGGTAGAAAAATCCTCCACCCCGTCTTTGATCACACCCAGATGTTTGAAAGACATCACTTCTTGCGGCACCAGTCGGGCAATTGTACTCACCATACCCTTTCCTGCACCATCTAAAAAGAGGATCTTGCTGCCTTCTTGCCAGTCCGACTCCGCATAAGAGCCTTCATGAAAAACGCTGGTCCAACCCCGGTAACTGTGGTCATCCCAGAGAATTTGCCAAACCCGCTCGGGGGTAGCATTGATCGCGACAGAAAAGTTGAATTTTTGCATGATATACAAGGATGTTAGGTGTGTTGTGGTGTTACAAATTCGGTGTTCAAAATTCGGTGTTCGGTGTTCAAAATTCAACTTACATCTCCATTAGCGCGGGGTTAAGGCGTCAAAGTTTCAATCGCTTTTAAAACAATGCAAAGGTAAATTGTTTTAAAAGTGCAGGTGCGGGTCAAAAGCGACAAAAAACGAGTGCATTACGACTTTTATAAAATAAACCTCCGCTTGTGCGGGGTTACATCCCTCCGCTAGCGCGGGGTTCCACCCCGTGCACCGATCATTCGGGCGCTGCCCGAACTAGGAAATCACTTACAACTTCCCTGCCACAACCAAGCCTTTTACTGCAAATTGTGCGCCCAACTGCGTGCGCACCCAATACATGCCTGCGGGTAATTCCGCCGGAAGTTCGAAGGCAACTTGCTGTTCACCAGCGCTTAAAGGGTAACCGCCCAAGTCCTGGATGGCTTTCCCAGATTCGTCCAACAAAGAAATCTGCAACAAACCTGCGCTTTCAGTTTGAATTTGCGCCTGCACGCGGGCCCCTGCGAGGGCCGGATTCGGATAAATGTTCAAGAAATTATTGGAGGCTTGTGCCAAATCTTTACTGCTGCTCGCCATCCCATCAATATAAAAAACGGCATCCCAAAGGAGGGTAGGAACAGGAATCGTGAGCGCGCCATTCGTAGCCACCACGGTTCCTTCCGATTCCAATGCCCCCGTTAAACAATTGAACCATCGGATTCGATACGTTCCATTTGCCCAGTTATCAGCCCTTAGCACCGCATTTTCGACCGGATCAGGCACCCCGATGCTTTTGATTTGCTGATGATTATAGCGGTTGTGCAGCACCCAGCCCGTTAAATGTTTTTCATCGTTGGACCTCAACGCGTATACGTTCAAAGCCGAACCTAATCCACTGAAAACGTAAGCAGAAATGGTAATCCAGTCGGTACCGGTATTGTCCACCCGAATCGTATGTGCACCGGCCGGAACATTAATGCTGTACGTTTGGCCGGTTGTTGCCAACTGATTGGAAACTTCCACATCGTCTAACCAAATCGATATTTCTGGTGCCTCGCCTGCAATCGGGCCTGTTATTACCGAAAAAATACCCGCAACTGGATAGCTTACCTGAAAAACCGGTGGGCGCCGATATTGCGTATTCCATTGTGCTCCATACAAAAACTGCCCCAATTGAGCCCCGGCAGGCGCAACGACACCACCCGGCTCGATGGAAAAATTGGTATCCGCCAAACCAGCCCAGCCCAAGGTGGGGGTCAAACTCAAATCGGCCGGAACACTTAAGGATTGCACCGGACTGGGCTCAAATGCTCGTGAATAAAAGGGAATTTGCGCTGCTACTTCCGACAAAGCAGCAAAATGCGTGTATAAATTCTGGTTATCCACATAAGAATCCCACCACCATTGCATGCCGCTGCCCAATCCGCCCGAAAACAAACCGCCCCACATACTATTGTGTACATGAATGCCATTTGGGTCGAGGGTTGCCAGTCCGCTTGATTGTCCACCCAGCCCAAATTCGGCATTCAGGGTAGGTTTCCCGCCGTATTGATTGAGGTAAACGGCATTGCCATTGGCCAGGACCCGTTCCAAATTGGGCACATCCACATAGTAATGGGTTTGGGTAAAATCCAGGTCGGGATAATTCCAAGTGTTGGGGTCGTTCACATCGTGCGCATAACTGGTGGTTACCAAGTGTTTACGGACATCCAGCGTTTTCAGGTACGTGGCCATTTCGCCATGCCAATCTGAGACCTCCGATTTGTGATCTTCGAATAAATCCGTCCAATCTACCTCATTGAACAATTCCCAGGCCATGATACTGCGTTGGTATCCCCAGCGTGCCACGGTGTAGCGCAGGCGATTTTTCAGGGTATTTTTTGCATTTTGGTTGGTAAAAAAATCCCAGGTATTGGCGCACATGCCTCCATTGGCAACGTTGTAAGGGCTTTCGTACCAATTGGGATTTACCTGAGAGGAAACTTGTCCGTGATGGTTCAGGCAAAGCATCACAAACACACCCCGTTCGGCGCAGTAATCCAACAGCCAATCGAGCAAAAAAGCGTTGTTTTGCTGGTATTTACGCAAGCCATCATACCCGTACACCCCTGCTTTCCATTCCAGTCCGAGTCCCCAATGACACATCCACAAACGGATGAAATTGCCTTTTTGAGTGGTCAGTTTTTGGAGCCATTGTGTATAATCCAGGTAGACATTACTTTCCTGCCAGGCCATGTTTTCGCCGACGGGAATGTACTGCGGGCCCCGGTCAACATGCAGGTAATGGCTTTGATCGCTGCGTACAAACCCCAGGTTTTTAACGCTGGTTGCATTATTACAGGTAAACTGTTTTGCCGGGAAAACACCCGTTCCGGCAGGTGTCGTACAACGCAGGGTGTAGGAATGCGTGCCCGTCACGGTTGGCGCATACCGGATTTTGAATTTGCCGCTTCCTAGTGGACTAATCGCGCCGGTTTGTAAGTCGGTAAATTGATAATCCTGCATAAAAAAACCGTCGATGGTTTCGATTTCGCCGAAAGGATTGACGATTTGCGCCTGCACCGTGATTTGTTCGTAATCGTACGGATTGGTGTACGCAGCGGTCAATTCGATGGTGGCTTCGAATTTGGTATATTTTTCAATACTGGTGGAGACGGGCGTAACCGATTGGATGACTGGCGCTTGGGCGGTGGTGTTTTTTGTCAGGAGCAGCAGAATTGGGAGGATTAGGGATTTTTTCATGGCAAAAAATGTTATGAAAGATCAAATACTTCTTGAAACCAATGTACAAATTCATTGGCGATGGGTGCATTAATATCAAAATATCCAATTTCTACGGCCGTACCAAATGGTTTTCCAGGTTCATCTTTCCAGGCCAACCAGGTATGTATTTTGGCTTTCCCAATTCGAATTTGCGTTAATTCATTAAAAGGCTGTTTTTTTAAATCTTCTAAAATTTGTTCAACATAGTGTAAAAGAGGATCCTCCAATTTGATCAACTTCGCAACAAAATGCTCCAAGTATCCAATATCTGAATTATCCGGCATGATCCAGATACCAACCGTTGGAAATCCTTGTTTTTTCAACAATTTAGGGCCTCTTTGCTGGTCTAATTCTTCCAAGTCCTCATTTGAAAGTTTGTTTTTTAGCAATATATGCTTAATCGCATTCCATCGTGCTTCATAACCTTGGTCATTTGCATCTATAATCAGCCCAATATTATCAACATCACTATTTTGAAGAGCCAATTCAAAAGCATCCATTGCTCTATTGTAACTACCACCACTTATTACAAATTCTGATTTAAACTTTTCCGGATTTTCATAGCCTTTGGGCGGGTTTAGGCCTTTCTTTTTGCATAAGTTTGAAAGAACAATTGCGTCGTTTCCTTCTACGATGAGCCGTTGTGCCATAAACTATCGAATTTCAGATTGTGTTTCCAATGCAGCTTCCAGGCGTTCTTTCCCCAAAGCAATTGCTTCTATTTGGCCATCTTTTCGATTGGCTTGTAACCGAAAAAAGCAACCTTCTTGTTCATATTCTTCTTTTTCAAGCAAATAGGTAAAGGCGCGGATGGTATCTTGACTATGCGTAGTAGCAAAAACCTGAATATTCAATTGGACCGCGTATTTAAAAATCATTTCCCATAATTGTTCGAGCACGGAATAATGTAAACCCGTTTCTATTTCGTCGATGAGTAAAACGCTATCCTTTGCATTAATTAAGGCCAATGCCATTAAAAACATGCGTTGCGCGCCATCCCCTAAGTTCTTCAATGGGATAGGTTTTGACTCCTCTTTTAAACGGACAACTACCCGGTCATTCTGTTGAACATCTAATCGAACCAAATTGGGAAGAATTGTTTCTTTCAGAATTTCAACCAGATCATCTTCAAGTGCCGTAAGCGCAATTTTATCCCAATAATAATTTAATGGAAAATACTCTTTGGCATTAAATGGGACAAATACAAAACGATCTTTAGGAATTATGGGTTGTGGTTGTTGTAAATGGAAGTTTCCAAGAGCCAATGGTTCCGAATTAGGGTTGTTGGTATTCGCTAATGTATAATTAACGTTACGTTCGCCAATATACTTCCTCGTTAATTCGTAATGATTAATGGAAAGCACCAATGGATTTTGATTGTCTTGCTTTAACCGCTCAAGTTCTGGCCGAGAATAAACTGAATCAAGCATATTCCACGGCTCAAATTTAAATTCCCCCCTTTGTTCCAGTACATAGCGCAGCACACTAATATTGTCTGCCTCGCCCATAATCCGCAATGCCTCCAACAGCGCCGTTTTACCAGTATTATTTTTCCCTGCAAAAAGGTTGACCCTTTTCAGGTCTTCAATATCCAATTCCTTAAAAAGACGAAAATTCCGGATCTTTAATGCTGGTATCATATCTTCAGTTTCAGGCAAAAATAAGGTTTTTAACCATATTCAAAAGTGTTAATTCAGCCCCAACACCTGAATGACCCGCTCAAACATCATTTCACGGGCATCGGGCAACAACCGCACCAATGCATAAGGCAACTGAATCACCACATTGCGCAAACCATCTGCATCGATCCAGTCATCTTCTGCGCCGCCTTCTTCCGTACACACGAACACAATAGACACATTTTTAAGGTGTGCCAATTTTTCGGCAATAAACGTTGTGTCTACTTTTTCCGCCACTGCTTCATCGACTATTTTTACGACCACCATCTTGTTTGTTTTAATAGACTTGTTAAAAATTCAGTTTTTAGCCTGAAAAGGCAAATTTACAACCAGACGCTGCATTTTAAATTTTTATAGGCCTTAGCGCATGACCGGATTATAGGGTGGCCGAGGCAATTGCAAGGCCAATGGCCGAATTTGATTCTCGGGCAAATAAGGATACCCAAAAAGTTTGATTTGCTCCTGCTTCAAACATTCCGCAAAATTGCCCTTGAATTGAACAATATACGACACCCTATTTTTAACCAAAAAGGACGCTGCATACCGCCCCAATGCGCCTTTACTCGTCACCCCGTATTTCCAAACCTCCCCTGTTTTCAAATAATAGGTCGTGTGCCCACTGTGCAAACAAGGATACAAACCATCCACTGCAGCCACCAGGGCATATTGCTCCGAATCATCAATCTCTTTTAACCGCTTTTGCAACTTTTCGGTTTCCTGCGGACTTAATTGCGCAAAATCCCTTTCGCCAATTGAAAAATAAACCAGCGTGAGCGCCAACGCCAGACCAAACAACAGCAAAAGACCTGCCCGTTTTTTAGGTTGCGGATCGCGCCGTTGAAGCGGCCCCTGCGTTTCTTTTAAATTGGGTTGTTCTGCGCCCATATGCGTTTAATTGGTACTCGTTTTGGAATAAAAATGCTTGATTTTCACAATTTCCTCGCATTTCTATCAATTCTTGCTAACTTTCATGCAAAAATATACATCATGGTTATAATAAAAAAGTTTTTACGCATAAAATTATAACCAACACAAAAATTTAATCTACCATGGATCAACAGCAGATCGATCAAAGTATTCGCTTGAAAAAACTCATCAAAATGCTGGGTTTGAATCAAACTTTGTTTGCACAAAGCCTGGGCATGACGCAACCGAATATCAGCAGGATGGTCAGTGGTGACGGGAAAATATCACTGGAGGTATTAAACCGCATCATCGATACCTATAAAAATATCAACCTACACTGGCTGCTCACCGGAGAAGGGGAAATGTATACGCATATCGTTCCTCCCGAAAACATTCGGGAAGTGAACGAAACCAGTGTTTATAAAGGCAAAGGCCGCCTGGAAGACCTGGAAGAACGGGTGGAGCGCCTGGAAAAAATTGTTGGGCGCCTGACACAAGACGATGGGAAGGATTAATATACTAAACGTCGCCTTCAAGGCATGATTTTTACCATGCGGCGTACGCTGTTTGATAATGACTTAGGCCGAAAGCCCTGTACAAAACCATGCAGCGCGAAGTACACAACCGACCCTCCCACCGTCGTCAAACACCCCTATTTTTCGTAAAAACGGTCTTCATCCCACTTTGCAGGATTTTGAACGATGTAGTTCGAAATGTTGTCAAACGCGCGTTGGTCGCGGATGATGTGTTCCCAGTAATCGCGCTGCCAAAACTTCCCGAGTTGTTTTCCGGGGTACTCTTTTTTGAATAATTTCAGGCAGTCGGTGGCTACCAGTGATTTGTAGGCGCCTATGATTTCGCCGACGGTCGCTGTCGGGGCACCCCTCGCGGCCGTTGGGGCACCCCTCGCGGGTGCCCTCTCCTGGGAGCCCGCGAGGGGCGCCCCTACGGGGTCCGCGTCGGTCATCTCGTCGGGTATTTGGGCGCCCGCAAGGGGCGCCCCGACGATAATCAACACCCCATGAAAATGATTCGGCATGACCTGAAATGCACCCAATTCCAAATGGGGCCAACGCTCGGTCAATTGCAGCCAATGCTGGTGTGCAATTTGCCCCATGGCACTTAATAACATGGTTTTGTTGTGAACACGGCCAAACAGGTGTCGTCTGTTTTGGAGACAGAGCGTAATAAAATAGGCGCCTTGTTGGCTGTAATCGTATCCGCGTAAACGGATGCTGCGCCGGTGATGAAGCTTTGGATTATAAGACATGAT
>CAIVGO010000056.1 GCA_903905445.1 uncultured Bacteroidota bacterium | reverse complement strand
ATGCCGGAGGTGACACCTCGGAAGGTTGATGCCGGAGGTGACACCTCGGAAGGTTGATGCCGGAGGTGACACCTCGGAAGGTTGATGCTGGAGGTGACACCTCGGAAGGTTGATGCTGGAGGTGACACCTCGGAAGGTTACTTAAAAAACGAAAGAAGCGTTTTCCCATATTTCCGTACATCCGTAAGATGCGGGTGTTCCAGAAAATCATTGTGCGGATTGTGTTCCAACACGAATATGCCTTTGGGCAGGAGCATGTTTTTTTCAAAAATAAGATCCGGTAAGGTATCCAGTGCGGGCATGCCGTAAGGAGGATCGGCAAAAATATAATCGTATTGGGTGGTGCTATGGTCGATGAAGCGGAAAACATCCATTTGAAAAATCTTGACAAATGGCCCTATTTCGAGTTTTTCTACCGTTTTGCGTACAAATTGAACGGCTGGTGCAAATTTATCCACATAAGTTACGTCTTCACAGCCCCGCGAAACAAACTCGTAACAATGGCTGCCCGATCCGCCAAACAGGTCGAGCATTTTTACCGATTCAAAATCAATCTGGTTGTTTAAAATATTAAACAAAGCCTCTTTGGCTGCATCCATGGTTGGACGCGTAGGCCAATGATCGGCTGGCGGATCAAATCGACGGCCTTTAAATTTTCCTCCTATAATACGCATGGTGTTCGGTTAGTTATTTTTCAGACAAACCAGGTCGAAAAAACAATGTGGTGGTAAATTGTTGGCGGCAGCGCCCAAAGAAACATGGTTGGGCAGCGCAACAAAATCAATTTTTTGGATAAATCGACTCAGCAAGCGGTACACTTCGGAGTCTTGTAACAGGTTGCCCGCCACTTGCAGCGGTAAATCCAAGGGACTTAAACGAAACTGATCGTACACCAACAACAGGGCATACAACAAATCGTTGGGGTGTTGCCAACTAAAACTATTGAAATAACGCAAGTTTTGCCGTTCAAACACACAAATTTGAATCATGTGATTCCGAATATTGGCAAAAATAGCATGATCCCGGCCCGCTGCAATTTTATTGAAGTTTCGGATCAAGGTACCAGCCAAATGAACTTCCGCGCCATTCGAAAAATAGCGGTGGCAAATGCGCAATGCCGATGTTTCAAGGGCGTACACCAGGTGACAATCAAAATCCGGTAAAGGCTCGCTGCGATATACAAAATCACCGGCGGGTAACAGCAATTTGAAATACGATGATAAATCTTCCGAACGAAACAAGCGGTTGGGCACCAAGGTAACTTGCGCATTGGCAAAACCGTACCGAACATAACGAAACGGGTAAGTAAAAATGGCTTCCTGTCCCAAAATTCGCCGCAAAGCAGGTTCTGCTCCCTCAAAATGCTGGCTTGCCGTGGCAAAATGCCAGCCTTGTAATGCCAGGCATTCTTGCGCAGGGTTCAGCACCATCAACGTCAAACTTTCCGTACCAATCGTAAGGTACAAAGCGCATTTGCTGGCTTCCGTCAGGGTGAGTTGTCGGTCTTGGTAGGTAAAAATAAGTTTGTCCATCGTAAAATAAAAGGGCCGGAAATTGAAACCGGGCAGCAAATATCCGCATCGCTGTCGCAGTTTCAAATTTCCGGCCCCGATTTATGCAAAATTTGCATCTCTGATCCGTCTTGAACGCCAATCGTCTTATTTTGTTTCGCTGGCGCTGGCCGTTTTATTGGCTGTATTCGGAATATTCGCACCAATCCGACAAGCGCCGTTGTAGCGTGCGCCTTCTTCCACAATCATGGTTTTGGCCGTAATATTTCCTTCAATCACCGCCGTATCCATCAGATGGAGGGCTTCTTTTACATACACGTCGCCCTTGATTTTACCCTTAATGGCGGCATCCCGCGCGGTGATATTGCCTTGTACATAGCTGGTGTCGCCCATCACAAAGCGTTTTTCTACCACCACTTCCCCGTGAATCGCGCCGTCCAGCCGTACGTTTTCGGCACAACTGAATTTGCCTTCCATCAGGGTGCCTTTGGCAATTACGGTGGTCATGCCACTGTCCTTATCGTTCGCGCCCGGTAAGGAAGTAGCACCATTGGTTGTTTTTTTGTCTTTCGTACTGTTTGAAAACATGACGGTTCAAATATTTAAGCGTATTGTTGTTAAATTGGTTGAAAAGGCCAGCGCAATCGGCTCGCATCTCCCGCACATGCTAATAATCGTGCCAATGTCGTACTTTTGCTTCAAATATACGCAATAAAATCCATGCATACAATTATTTTGGCTATAGAATCTTCCTGCGATGATACCAGTGCAGCCATCCTGCAAGACGGCGTGGTGTTGTCCAATGTTGTGGCGGGGCAGGAAGCGCATGCGCAATATGGAGGCGTTGTCCCGGAATTGGCTTCGCGGGCACACCAGGCACATATTATACCGGTCGTCGATCTTGCTATAAAAAAAGCAGGCATCGCAAAAAGTCAGATCACTGCCGTAGCCTTCACCCGCGGTCCGGGACTCATTGGTTCTTTGCTGGTGGGTACTTCTTTTGCCAAGTCGTTTGCCTTGAGTTTTGGTTTGCCCTTAATTGAGGTAAACCACATGCAGGCCCACGTACTGGCACATTTTGCCGAAGATCCCAAGCCGAGTTTTCCGTTTTTGTGTCTTACGGTAAGCGGCGGACATACGCAGATTGTTTTGGTAAAAGACTACTTAGACATGGAAGTGGTAGGAACCACCCTCGACGATGCTGCGGGGGAGGCATTCGACAAATCGGGTAAACTGTTGGGGTTGGGGTATCCGGCAGGCCCCCTGATTGATCGATATGCGCAGGAGGGAACACCGCGTTTTCCTATGCCTTTGCCCGAAATACAAGGTTTGGATTTTAGTTTCAGTGGTTTTAAAACGTCTATTTTGTATTTTTTAAAACGGGAAATTGCCTTGAATCCGGACTTTGTAGAACAAAACCTGGCTGATATTTGCGCCTCTATTCAACAAGGCATTATTACGATATTGATGAAAAAACTGCGCAAAGCAGCCAAGCAATATCAAATCAACGAAATTGCCATTGCGGGCGGCGTAAGTGCCAACTCCGGTTTGCGTCAGGCTTTAACCGAATTAGGTGCCCAGGAAGGCTGGAATACGTACATACCTGCTTTTCAATATTGTACCGACAATGCGGGCATGATTGCGGTGACGGCTTATTACAAATATTTGAAAGGGGAATTTGTGGGGCAAGAGGTGGGGCCTTATCCTCGGTAGTTTCCGTGGAGGCGATTTTACACAAAGTATTTTGGATATATTTTATACTTGTTATAATTTATATTTTCAGACAAATCAAGTTATAAGGGCCATTTAGTGAAATGTACACCCAACGGCCCTTTTTTTAACATCAAAGTACAAACCCTTCTACCGCTTCAGTCCAAGGGCTTTTCCGTTCAAAAGTTCCCATAGATCGAACCCGAAACAAAACAGATTGCCGGGAAGGTAAGTCACGCAAAGTTATTGAACTACGTGAAGTATAAATTCCGTTATTCCAATTTTGGCCATTGTCTAGTGAATATTCAATGCTGTTGTTTGTTACCCGTGCAGCGTCTGGAAGCTTAAAACTTAGTTTTAGTTCGCCTTTTACACCTTTATTTATTACCTGAAACTGATAGGGAGCCTCCAGTCCCAACCGAATCGTTTTTCGCTCACGCACCATATCCATGCCTGCATTGATAATAAAAGTGGGTTCGTTGTTGTAATGGTAATTCAGTTGGAACGCAATACGATCCAAGGTAAGTAGTAAATCTTTTTTAGCGGCATCTTTCATGGCCACTAAATCCGTTCCACCTTTGGCGGCTTTTACTAAAGCAATTTTATAGGCTTCACTTTTTTCTTCTAATTGGGTAATTTCGGTTGCAAAACTTGCATATGCCGCTTTACCAACCATACGGTTATGCACATTCATAGCAAAGTTGGGCAAGGCATTTTGTGGGAGGCTTTTGTAAGCCGCTTTCCGAACAATGGATTTTAACATGTTTAAATAATGTTTAAGATGTGAAAGAGTGTTTGTTTGGCGATCGATCTGGTTTCAATCGGCACTCCACAAATATTTCTAAATGGGTCTCAAAAAAAAAATTACATTTTTGACGAAGTTTTCCACGGGTACTTTATAACTGACTTCAAATTGGGTATTTAAGAGTTCCTTTTGGGCATTTTTTTAAAAAAAAACAGCAAAAGCAATCGTTTTTTGTCTAAAGTCAATGTGCTTTTTAGGAAAAATAAACCTTTTAACTGTTAAAAAATGATAAAACAAAGTAAAACAGAGGATATTCATAACAAAAATGACAATTTTCATTGTAAAGTAAGGCTCTTATGGTTTAAGAACCCGGTATTTTCGGAAAGATTATAAAGGGATTCATCAGAAGCATAATGTTTTTGTCCTAAAACAGCATTCAAAAGGACTTATTTTAGTTTCTTTTACAAGGTTCCGTAAAACTTTTAGGCAAAACAGAATCATTTTTGCTCTAAATAGGATTGTTTTTAGCCGAAAAAGAATTAATAAATACTTAATGTAAACATGTTTTACAAAAAACAAAGTGCGATTTCACCTTAACTTGCCTAATTTTACCCAAAATGAAACCTATTGTGTTCAAAGTCCTCCCATAGTAGTATTAAAACTAATATTTATATAATAAAATTTACCATACAGTTTTATAAAAAATTTACCTTTGGCTGTTGGAATATTTTGGAATGTCTATACGGGTTTAATTGTTCAATTATACTCAAAAAACATGTAATTTTTAAACAATTCGCTATATTATGAAACTTTTTTACTGCTTATGTACAGCTTTGCTGT
>CAIVGO010000055.1 GCA_903905445.1 uncultured Bacteroidota bacterium | reverse complement strand
ATTGAAATCAGTGCGAGCAGTTTGTCCACGACCAATGTGCGTTCCGTGTTGGCCATCAGTATTTTGGACAAATCCCGCCTGCAAAATGGAACCCTGCAATTGTCGATGTATGAAGTATTGGGGGCAGTGCCGGGTGTTTTTGCGATGAATCCCGACAATTTTACCCAGGATTTGCGTATTTCGATTCGGGGTTTTGGCGCGCGCGCGGCTTTTGGCATTCGGGGTATTCGGGTATTTACCGACGGATTGCCCGAAGGTACGCCCGATGGCCAAGTGGATGTAGATAACCTGGACATGGGTGCCTTATCCAAGATGGAGGTGGTGCGCGGTGCGGCTTCTGGTATTTATGGAAATGCTTCGGGTGGGGTCATTTACTTGCAAACCGAAACCCCTACGACCAAAAAACCCTTGTTGGAGGCGCAAATAGCGGCGGGCGGCTACGGTTTTCAGCGATATCAATTGAAAATCGGGCAAAAACTGGGCAAATTCACCTATTTCGCAACTGGATCGCATGTCAAAACACGTGGATACCGTGCCTGGAGTGCCATGTCGAACACCATTTTGAATGGAAAAGCCATTTATCAGCCAACGGCAAATTGTACCTTGAGCCTGTTACTCAATGTCGGCAACAGTCCCAAAGCCCAGGATCCAGGGGCGCTTACCAGCCAACAAATGGCGGAAAACCCAAGGCAGGCGGGTGCCAATAACTTGCTGTTTGAAACAGGTGAAACCGTGGCGCAAAACCGGATTGGACTTACCTATGCACAAAAAATCGGTGCCCACCATCAGGTAGATGTGCGGGTTTTCCGAACAGACCGGCAGTTAAAGAACCGATTGCCCATCCTTGCAAATGGGTATGGCAACCTGAGCCGGCATTACCAGGGTGCTTTTTTGAGTTATCAGTTTCAAGGCAAATTAGGCGCGCTACCCTATCGCTTGAAAACAGGCCTCGAACTTGCCGCGCAAAAAGATGATCGATCTCGATCTGCTTATATATTGGAAAAGATAAATAATGTTACTGCTTATGTCCCCGATGCGGTCGTTTTAAATCAACAAGAGCGGTTTCGCAGCAGGGGCATTTACCTTTTACAAGAATTTTATCCTGCTAAAAAGTGGTTGTGTTCGTTTGGGATGCGGTACGATCAACTGGTTCTGAGGGTTCAGGACCGGTATTTGAACGATGCAGATCAATCTGGTACACGGAATTTTAAAAAATTTAACCCGATTTTGGGGTTGAATTATGCCTTTGATGCCAAGGCGTCCTTATATGCCAATTATGCATCGTCCTTTGAAACGCCCACCTTGAATGAATTATCGAACAATCCGGATGCCAACGGTGGGTTTAACCCGGATTTAAATCCACAAACCGCCCGTTCGGTTGAAATTGGGGTAAAAGGTTATGTGCCAGGGTTGCCCGCAGCACGTGCCCTTTATATCGACCTTGCCTTGTTTCAAATTAACACCCGACAAGACATTGTGCCTTACCAGTTGAGTGGCCAGACAGGTAGAACAATTTATCGAAATGCAGGGGCTACACTGCGGAAAGGGGTGGAAATTGGGGTCAATTATGTTGCATTTTCCGGGCTTACTTTACATTATACCCAGACCTTTTCCTATTTTAAATACCAACAATATGAAGTGTACGGCACCCAATATGAAGGCAATATACAACCTGGTGTTCCGAAGGTAAATACCCAGTTAGAATTGCGTTATTTCCACCAAAGTGGCGTTTATTTCATTGCACAGGCGCGCCAGCAGCAAAAGGTGTACGCCAACGACGCCAACACCAGCAATTCAGATGGCTATTTTTTGCTAAATTTGCGGGCAGGTTACCGTATTACAGCGAAGCATTTTAAAGTCGAACCATATCTTGGCGTAAATAACCTGTTGAACGCCCAATATGTCGCCAACGTACAGATCAATGCCGCTAATGGGCGTTATTTTGAACCTGCTGCACCACGCTTTGTTTGGTTTGGGATAAAATTATGCTTGTAAAAAAGCGCGCCCTGGAATACAAATAGATCGATTTTATCGTTCTACTCCCCATCGCAATAAGTCAATAAAAAAAGCACCATGCACTTGAGATTTTTGATTCCCGCCTTGCTGTTCGTTATTTCCGTTCCGTT
>CAIVGO010000054.1 GCA_903905445.1 uncultured Bacteroidota bacterium | reverse complement strand
GTAAATTGGACTGAAAATTTGCAGCACCCGTTCTAGTCTGCTTCTAGTGGCATGGCCTAACATTTGCACCTGAATCAAATAGGAATCGTGCGTCAACAACTCCACAAATTCTTCTTTAATGTCCAATCTTTCTTGGGTAACTACATCGATATATTCTCGATTGATTTTGACCACACCACGCTGAATACTGTTCAAAGGAAAACCTAAAAAATAGATGGTGACGATGGGTAAGGGGCGTTTTTCAGGAAGCCCTCGCTCATTGAGTACTTCATCTTCTTTGCGGTAATTGTCTCCCAAATAGCGCCGAAAACGCATCGCATTAAAGGCTTTTTTGGCCTTTTGCAACTCAATGAGTACTTTGCTGATTTCTCCGTTCGGTTTTTTGATTACTGCTTTAAAATCAAAACGCAAAATACGGATATCCCCGCTTGTTTCGGTGGCGGTTTCCTGCGGTTTTACCTCCACACTTTGCACTTCTTCACCCAAGATGGTCGACAACAACTCCCGTGCAATTTCCACGTCTTCCAGCAAATACTTGAACACTACGTCATAGATGGGATTGGCGATGATCATACCTAATTTTTTGTTTGATTTCTATCACAAAGTAAACTATTTCGGAGAGGGTTTGGTTCTTTTTTTGCTTATTTATTTGTTGGATCTGGTCACCTAGCACCATACCTTTCCCGTTTGCGTTTAACAATTTTATAAACTCTTTGAAATTTTCGTTCAGTACCATATTTCCAATCGTTATACTGTTTCCTGATTTCCTCCAAAGCGCGGATGCGCTCTATGGCAGGGCGACTGAGCCAATAAAGCACGTCGTCAGGCTCCTGTCCTTTTTTATAAATCCGGACAAATGGACGATTATCAGAAATGGGTTCCATCGTAACTTCTTTCTTGTAAAGATACAAAATTATGTTAAAAAATCCAAGCAGCAGCGAAGTTATTCATATACCGTCCGCGACCTGAATTTTCCCAGAACTTACCCGAGGCGGCACTAATGTTCTTCATCTTTCATGTCAATATCAGGCATGTCGTCGTGCTCATATTCCATAAAAAAATGCTGTTTTCGGTCGTCGATGGCCCACCAGCCGCCCTCTTTGGTGTAGTCGAGGCAAAACGCAATAAGCTTGCCTTTCGATTTTTTGGATGCTTGAAACTGGCGATGATATTGGTAATCGGGCTGCATCATCGCGTCGAAAAAGCGATTGCTCGCAGGCTTGCCTTTTGGGTCGAAAAGCTGCCATTTTCCATTTTTCGCAAGTTGAAAAAATCCGTTCGAAAGCGAGACGAATTGGTCAAAATCGAACTTTGCCGACGCGGGCCGCGACCGTTCAACGAGGCCCCAACGCTCCCCTTTTTTTGCCCAAAAACGTGCCGGATCTGCTGTGAAATAAAGATCCTCAAAGTCTTCGGCAAACCATTTTTGGCCCGTTTTGAGATCAAAAGCGTTTGCTTGCATGACGTTCTGCGTGTTCGGAACATTACGTTTTGCGATGACGGCATGGGTTTCGGATCGATACCAAAAAAGGTCAAATTCCATCGGCACGATCATCCGACCGTCGCTTGCGAAGAAGCCTTTTGATGCTGTTTTTTCGACTTTTTTGCACTCGATATAGCGATATGGGCGGTATTCGTCGCTCCGTTGGGTGGAAAACGACGTTGCGTAAAGCGTGTTGGTTTGACAATTTTCGACCAGCAATTTGCCCGCCGAGTCGTACAAATGGTTGCCTGGCTTATCGTAGCCCATTTTTGAGACGAAAATCACACCGTCCGGATCGCCCTTTTCGCCAAATTTGAAAAATTCGGCTTTGCTCATCGGGAAAATCCATTGTTGCGAAATGGCATCGAAAAAGCCTTGGTTTCGGTCCCTTTCAATGCTTTTTACGAAAAAACGGCCCTTACCCTGCGGCTGAATTTGGTGGGTCGAAAGCGGCAAAACGGTGTCGCCCGCTATTGAAAGGAGCGCAAAACGGTCTTTGGGGCTGTCTTTCTTTGGCTCCAATATGATTACAAATTGGCCGTCCGTCCAGATGCCGTTTTGGGTTTTACCGAAAAAAACAGGCTGGCCTTTTTTGTCCAAAAATGAACGTTCGCCCGCCGCGTTTTGGACTTCAATGGCCGAACCATCAAACAGCGGCGAGGCTGTTTTGCCCACCGTTTCGAAGCGTTTTTTGCCTTTTTCATCAAAAAATTCGATAACTTCAACGCTTGTTCGCCGCGTCGCGATCAAATCAGGGAAAAGACCACGGACATATTCGAACTCCGTTGGCAGTACAGAACGACCCGTTTTGAGGTTCCATTTGCCACTTTTCCCACCGCGCGAAACGGTGATAAAACCGTGTTCAAGGTAGGTCGAGGAGGCGTCGATTTTTTCAAAATTGAGCGGAACAACCGTCCGGCCCGAAACAGAGAGCACCCCCACGCGGCCATTTTTTTCGACTACCGCCAGCGAGTCGTGGCCGTAAATAGGCTTGGCTTGGTCAAATTCGTTGGCGGTGATTGGTTCGCTCGTGACGGGGTCATAAATGCCGAATTTTTTTGTTTTTAAATCGGGATAAATCGGCTGCGCGTGCGCGAAAAAGGGCAGGGCGAGGGCAAAAAAAAGTACTTGTATTCTCATTTTTTATGTAAATAATTGACAATCAATGATTTAATTCAAATATTTTCCCACTCGTTTCGATCAAAACTGCTCGCCCGTCCAGATGTTGGGCACGGAAAGCCCATTTGATATCTTTGGGTAATTCAGGCTGCATTTTCAACAATTCGGCGAGCGCGACAGGCTGCAAATATTCAGCGTTTACGAACTCAACTTTGCCCGTTTTGAGCGAGGCGAGCGCCATTTTCCCGTCGGCCAAAACCGGCGCAAAAAAGTTGCGAATGGGCAGTGCAAGCTCCGAAATGCTGTCAAAATGGGTTTCCAAATAAGGTT
>CAIVGO010000053.1 GCA_903905445.1 uncultured Bacteroidota bacterium | reverse complement strand
CGGGTAGTAGTGGGTGCTGCATTGACATTCGGTTTGGGTTTAGCGGCGGCATTATTTTCTTTATTGGTCGAAACCACCGGGGCATTGGAGGTAGTAGGTGCCGGGGTGGGCTTCACTTTTCGGGCTTCTTCCACCCGTTTTCGGACTTCTTCCTGAATCACCTGCTCGATGGCCTGGTTCAGGTTTTCGTGGGCCCTTTGTTTTTCCTGTAAATCCTGGCGAAGTTTGGATTCGTTTTGCTCCAAACCCTTGAGCAGCTTGTTTTTATCGACCAATTCAGTGGTCAGGGTAGAGCGTTGCCCTTGCAAAAACACCAGCAGATTTTCTTTTTCGATGCGGGTTTGTTCCAGTTCCTTGATGCGTTTGGAGAGCATACTGCGGGTAAACACAATGGCTTCCGACTGTTGTTTGCGAAAGCGGTCATATTTGCGCAAAAACAACCAACGCCTGAACGCCTGATTCAGGTTTTCGGCAGACAATATATATAGGAGTGGATTGCTGAGGGTTTTATGTCGGAAGGCATTGCGCACCATCCGGCTATATTCGGCCTGCATGCGCTCAATATCAACAGAAAGCGATTGAACTACAGCGCCGTTGCGTTGAATACTGGCGTCAGCTTCTGTGATCTCCTGATCCACTGTTTGAATCAGGGATTCGCGGCTTTCAATTTGATTTTGGAGGGTCACAAAACGATCCAGGGTAACTTCCTTGGTTTTGGTCGTCTTTTTCAGCATTTTATCCGTCAACTGGATATCCTTGACGATTTTCTTGCGCTTTTCTTCCAGGTCTTTCCGGTTTTGGGCGCTGGCGGCAAGGCTGAACAACAGCAAAAGGCCCAGTAAAAGGGCTGGACGGTATAAAAATCTCAATCGACAGGTATTAAAACAAGTAAAAAATCGGTGCATTGGTATGAATACTTCCAGTTGGCAGGTGATATGGACCGGCCATGGGGTTTAAAATATGCGTTTATAATGCGCAGGAACCTCAAATTTGTACGACTTGCCGGAATTGATTTCAATGTCAGACAAGGATGCTTGTACAAACATAGCGCCAGTTTCAGGATCTACTGCTTCAAAACTGCGCACCGTTGGGAAAATACTATTGTCGGTCAGTTTTTGGTATTGGCTAAAGCCGATGGTTACCATTTTAGCATCTTTTTTTTGCACAAAAGACTCTTTTTGTAGCAAAAAACTGCCTTCTTCCATCCAATACCGGGCAATGTATTGATCATTATTGCCACTCAGGCGGTGCAATCCTGCTTCCAGGTCCGATTGCAGGGGAACATCCGAAAACATCCAGGCATTGGCCAAAATAGCACTTTGAATCAATTCAAACCCTGCGGGCAACTGGTATTCGTATTGCAAACTTTCCAGCCCTTTTGCCGTATAAGTTTTTTCCAAACGGTTGAGCAAAAACACCGAATCCTTGGTGATCAATGCCCGCATGGCCTCAATGCCAAATTTTTTAACATTAAACCACACAATACTGTCCCGCACCCAGATTAAATTGCCATTGGCCGACAGGTTTTGTCCATTTTGATCGACCGACAATTGAAGGCTGGCGGATAGATTTTGCAGTTTTTTCAGGTCGCGTTTGGCAAGTTTGTCTTTCAGGGTAGCAGCGCTGCGGGTGCTGGTGGCCACTTTGGGGGCGCCCACTGCCTGTTGTTTATGGCTGCAACCCGTTTGTTTGGCACTGAGCAGGGTAAGTACCAGTAAAAAACTGCCTATTTGTTTAAAGTTCATATTCGAGGTTGAGTTTAGCGCCTTTTAGTTCGCTGGCTGCGTGCTGGTCGCCCGCGGATTGTGCCACTTCGACACCTTGATTGTACGTTTGCAAGGCCAATTCGGGCTTTTGTAGTGTTTCGTACAATTTTCCGAGGTGGTAGTACAACCCAACATAGGCTGGATTTGTTTCTTTTACCCGCAGGTAAAATTCCAGGGCACGGTCCGGATCGTCCTTACTTTCGTATTCTTTGGCCAGCGCAAACAGGACAAATGAATCGGTTGGAGTGGATTCATACAATCCAAGCAGGTGTTCCAGGCGGTTGAGCATAGCTTTTGTAGTAGAATTTAAACGAAAGTCGAATTGTTTTGTTACGCAAAGTGAAGCTATTCTGAAAAATAAACGCCTTTGTAGTACCTTTGCGCGCCCGCAAAAATACGCGCTATTTCTGACATGGCATCTATTAAGATCACCGCCAAATAAAGCATACTTTTTCTCATGAAACTATTGGTTTGCATCAGTCAAACACCTGACACAACGGCAAAAATTTCGTTCAACGCCGACAACACCGAATTTAACAATGCAGGTGTGCAATTTATCATGAACCCTTACGACGAGTGGTACGCACTGGTACGGGCATGTGAACTCAAAGAAGCCTTGGGCGGAACGGTTACCGTTATTAATGTTGGTCCTGCAGCCAACGAAACCACCATTCGCAAGGCCTTGGCCATTGGCGCCGATGATGCAGTGCGCATTGACGCCGATCCAAAAAGCGCGGGTTTTGTGGCCAAACAAATTGCAGAATACGCCAAAAACGCCCAATTTGACCTTATTTTCTTCGGAAAAGAAACCATCGACTACAATGGTTCGGAAGTAGGGGCGATGGTGGCGGAATATTTGGACCTTCCATTTGTTTCGTATGCAAGCAAACTGGACCTGAACGGAACCGTTGCTACGCTCGAACGCGATATTGAGGGTGGGGTAGAAGTGCTGGAAGTCGATTTGCCCTTTGTACTCAGTGCTGCAAAAGGTATGGCCGAACAACGTATTCCAAACATGCGCGGTATCATGACCGCCCGTACAAAACCGCTCACCGAAATTCCGGCGGTTGCTTTTGATGGTTTTGAAAAAGTAAGCCAGTTTACCCTCCCTCCTGCAAAGGCGGGCGTAAAACTGATCGATCCAAACGAAATGGTCGAATTAGTGCGTTTGCTCCACGAAGAAGCAAAAGTCATTTAGTGCCCGTCGTTCTCCAATTTCAATTTTAAACTTCCATTTTCAATAATATGGTACTCGTTTTTGCAGAAAGCCCCCGCGGACATTTTAAAAAATCGGCTTTTGAAGCCGTTACATATGGTAAAAAGGTTGCCGAATTGCTCGGTACCGATTGCGTTGCCCTTACCCTCGGCCCGGTAGACGATGCCAGTGTATTAGGCACGTACGGCGCTAAACGGGTGTTAAACCTGCCCGACGCCAGTCTGACGCATTTCGACAGTCAATTATATACCCAGGCCATCGCCGATGCGTGCAAACAATTGGGTGCACAGGTGGTCATTTTGGGCCATACGACAACGGGTAAATCTGTTGCTGGCCGATTGGCAGTACGTTTACAAGGTGGTCTGATTTCAGGCGCTACTGGTTTGCCCGTTTTGGCAGGCAAAAACTTGCTGGTTGAAAAAACCGTGTTTTCCGGCAAAGCAGTGGCGCAATATGAATTATCCGGCGCTGTCAATGTAATTTCTTTGATGGGCAATGCCGTGAAACCCGAACAAACGGGCAGTGCCGTTGCATCCGAAACCCTTACGCTTGCACTCAATTCGAGCAAAATACGGGTAAAAGAAGTGAAAACGCAAGAAGGCACGGTGCCTTTGCCAGAAGCGGAAATCGTAGTAAGTGCCGGCCGTGGCATGAAAGACCCAGGGAACTGGGGCATTGTAGAAGACCTTGCCACCACTTTAGGTGCAACAACCGCCTGCTCGCGTCCGGTTGCCGATAGCCACTGGCGTCCGCACCATGAGCACGTAGGTCAAACAGGTATTGCAATTCGTCCTAATTTGTATATTGCCATCGGAATTAGTGGCGCAATCCAGCATTTGGCAGGCGTAAATAATTCTAAAGTGATCGTAGTGATCAATAAAGACCCGGAAGCGCCGTTCTTCAAAGCAGCGGATTATGGTGTAGTCGGCGATTTGTTTGAAATTGTGCCCCGTTTGAACGAGGCCTTCAAGCAGTTTAAAGCCGCCAACTAATCCGGTCAACTTAAAACCTTTGTACAATGAAACGAATAGAACTGGACATTGTGGCTTTATCCCACAGTATGACGCAGTCACATAATTATGCGGTGGTGTTAGGTGAACGGCGTGGACAACGTCGGCTGCCCATCGTAATTGGCAGTTTTGAAGCCCAGGCCATTGCGGTCGCCATGGAACGTATGGTACCCAACCGCCCACTGACCCACGATTTGTTTAAAAGCGCCCTCGACACCTTTGATATTAAACTCAAAGAGGTGGTTATCAATAACTTATTGGACGGAATTTTTTATGCGCGTTTGATTTGTGTAAAGAATGGTGAAATTTTTGAAATAGATTCGCGCACCTCGGATGCCATTGCAATGGCGGTTCGATTTGAGTGCCCGATTTTTACATACGATTTTATCCTGGAGGCAGCGGGCGTTATTTTGGAGGAGCAAGAATCGGGCGGCGGTGTTTCAACCTCTGTTTCCGAGCCGGATGTGCAATTTGACACCGCCGCGCTGGAGCATTATTCGATGGATATTTTGCAAAAGCGCTTAAGTGAAGTGCTGGAAGCAGAAGAATACGAATCTGCGGCTAAAATCAGGGATGAAATCAAACGGCGGGAGCAAAAAAGTTAGGCTGTTGTTGCTGATTGTATGCACAAACCCTCCCTTAATACCCGCCACTACCCAAGCATTTATACTTTTTTAGGCTTTTTATGTCTGCTTGCCTTGTTTTCCTGCACCCACGAACCAGGAAAACAAGCGCAACGCAGCGCTTTTCGATACAATCAACACAATCCGATCACTTCGCTGGATCCGGCTTTTGCACGCACTCAAAATAATATTTGGGCAGTTGATTGTTTGTTCAACGGATTGGTACAACTGAATGACGCGCTGGAAATCCAGCCTTGCCTTGCCACGCACTGGGAAATCAGCGCGGACGGCTTGACGTACCGGTTTTGG
>CAIVGO010000052.1 GCA_903905445.1 uncultured Bacteroidota bacterium | reverse complement strand
GATACCCGCAGGCACCAAACTCAAATCAAGTGCACGCGTGTGCATGCCCGGCAGGTAAAACTGGCCCGTTTCCCAACTCCTTACTATCTGACCCTGCTGATTGAATAAACGCAAACCAATGGTACTTCCACGGGCTAAAGTGAAACCAACTTTTACCTGATCGCTGGCCGGATTGGGCGAAAGCACCGGATATAATGCATCCTGAATGGTATAAAACTGCGGATTATCGCCTACCCCACTCACTTCATCCAATTCAAGATCCTCATCACCAGGCTGATAACTCAGGTACAGCAAGGGCAAGTAATACATTTCATTGTCGGTATTTTCACCCCAGGTCACAAACTGCGGTGGACTATTGGGGTTTTCCACGTTGTTTGCCGTGTTATCATAGGTGGCATAAGCATGAATGACCGAGTTTTTTGGCAGCGGGATCAGTTTTTTAAAGTAAAACATGCCCTGCCAATTGAAATCCCAGTCATTTACCCGAACCATATTGATCGTGTCCTGATTGGGCGTGATGGCAAATACCTCCCAGGCCTGTCCCAATTTATGGCAATGTGGCTGCACGCCCACCATGCTTGCATCCTCCGGAATGGTCCAGGTACCATGAAATTTCTTGACCTGATTGGCCGGTATGATAAATGGTCCATTGGTTAAAGTACCCGCAAACGGGATCATTACCTTACTTTTCAAGAAGCGGGTGGCCGGTTTTTGGGCAAAAAACAGGTTTACACTGCTGCTATCTTGCTCATCGGAAGCCGTTGGAGCGTAATGCATTTGCAATTTCAAGTCGGAATTTGCATACAGGCGTTGTGCAATACCCTGGGTAAACACGATCGGTTTTTGCCCCGGCACATACCCCGGCAATTGGTCATTCAGGCCATTTAAGGTAGAAAACTGTCCGCCAGGATAGCCATAACCGGGTGCAGCAGCATCATCTGCCGCAGCAGTGCCACTCGTATCCTGCCAAACCAGACAGTGGTGTACAATCTGTTTGTTGCCCGGCCGAACTTCCAGCGCTACCAGGTCTTTATCTTCCGTTAGACCCGTAGGTATCACAAAATACCGATATTCGTCCATACCATCGCCTGCATGGGTGTAGGATTGCGCAAACGAAACCACCAAATCGGGTAAACCCACCTGCGAGCCCACAGGAAAAACCGGCAAAGCAGGTTCATCGGCTGGATTGCCTTGCACCGTGCCTTGCGCCACCCAATCGGCAATCAATTGAACCTGATCGGCGGTAAGGTGATTTTCCTGCTGGTATTCCTGATACCCTACTTCGGCCTTCCAGGGGGGCATGTACCCGATTTCGGTCACGTAAGCGATCATGCTCGACCAGGAAACAACTTCATCATAATTGGTTAGCGAAAAAGGCGCTACTTCACCCGGCCGATGGCAGGTAGTGCAATGTTTGTAAATGATGGGGGCTATATCTTTGCTGTAAGTAATGGTTTGGGCGGCTACCATATCTGTAAAACTCAAAAAGCAGCAACAAACGAGGAGTAGTTTTTTCATGACAATTTATTTGAAAATGAAAACCGGGTAGCACCCAAAAGGCACTACCCGGGTCTAAATCAGGGTTTAAGGCAAGGTAATGGACGTAGAAAGTGATCCTACGGTCAAGGTAGCCTGGTCATCACAGGTACCGGTACCAAAATCGAGTGTTTTTTTGGCAGTGTTTCCTGTTTTTACTTCAATGGCACCGCTTACAATCCACGCACAATCCAATTCCTTGCGCAAAGGACTGGTTGTTTTGACCGTGTAGGTCTTGCCATTGGTGTTTACACCAGTAATATTGAGGCTAATATTGTACACATCATCCGATTGCTGATTCAAACCATTGGTGCTGGTGCCTTCCACCTGAACCACGGAAAAAGTGCCGCTGTACGTGGTGGTGCCTCCTTGCGGATTCACCACAACACCGTTGCTAATGCTGCCACTGTAGGAACCTGGTCCTGAACAACTTACCGAATAAGTGCCCGAAACGGTGTAGCCTTTGTACTTAAGGTTTACCAAAGTAATAGAAATGGTAGTGCCCGTCTGACTGGCTGGTCCGCTGAAAGTAGCAATGATTTGGCCGGAGATTGACTGCCCTTTTGGCGTGACACAACCCGTTGCAAAATCAAGGGTGAGTACTTTTGGGTAAGTACCTTGTGGCGAAACGGTTACGGTTGGACAAGCGTTACGATCCTCCACCTCTGAGCCAGCAAAGCCGTTCAGTGCAGGATTGCTCAAAGCCTGTTCGAGGGTTGTATGCCAGATTTCGGTATAAATGGTTTCCGCTTTGGCATAATCCGACGTACTGGTTTTATCCTCATCAGAAATTTGGGTGTCATTTTCTTCTTTTTTACAAGCAAAAAAAGAGACCATGGAAATGCTCAACATCAGGGCGAGCAGTTTGAAAGAACGATTCATTTTGTTGTGTTTTTTTGTGAACGATGCCAGTTTGACTGCAAATTAGGGCCGCGTTTAATGGGCATCACCCTACTTTCAACCAAGTGCGGGATTTGTTCAACCAACGGAAAAAATACTGCTAAAAAAATCGGTCCGCTGGCTTGTCACCGAGCGAACCGACGCTTATTTGTAAAATATCTTGCAGACCAGAGCGGCCCTTTTTCTAATAGGTTATTTTAAGCATACCAGGTTTACTCCACACCCGCTGGTCATTCTCGTAATATAAAAATGCCTGGCTTGCAGGTGCTTCAAAAGTACCCGCAAGATCCACCCGCAGATCAAGGGCAAGGTTTTTGGTTGTATGGGCGGCTAAACGCTCAAAATGGAACACCGCAAATCCGTCCCACAACTCATAAAAATCGCATTGTTTTTCATCCATCAGTTTTTTGAGCTGCCAGGGCTGCAAACTCAAGCCCGCCGGAATACCGATCACCATCATGGGAGAAGCGAGTTCATCGGCAGTTTTGTTTTGCAGGGTGGCGCGTAATCTTACGGTTTGGCCAACCTGCGCCTGGATTTGCTCCAGTTCGGTGGCAAATTGCAAAGGGCAGTTTTTAGCGTTCCGGGGCTGCCGGGAAGCATATTGGATTTCAAGGTCAAAAGTCGGCGCCTTGGTCATTTTTTCAAAAAACACTTCGATTTCGGGATCCGCTGAAGAAAAGTAGCGCTCAAGGCCTTTTAATTCAATGTTTTTGGTGCTTTGGGCAGATACAAGCTGCTCCATTACCCGTTTTCCATCTACTTGTACAACCATGACGCCGCTTTCCGAATTGTTTTGGTTGGCTTTTGCAAATTCGACCAGGGCTTTCAGGGCCAGTACGGTACTTTGGGTGCTGCCATAACCGTATTCATTTTTGGAGGCCGCGATGAATCCGATTGCTTTTTGTAGCGCTCCTTTGGACTGGCCGTTTTTCATCAAAGCCAATGCCGCAAGCGCGGTTGTTTCAATGCGAAAACACGGTCCGCTGCTACTCATTACCGAATGCGTATTGCCGATCCAGGAGCCGTCTTCTGCTTGTTTTTTAAG
>CAIVGO010000051.1 GCA_903905445.1 uncultured Bacteroidota bacterium | reverse complement strand
GCAACGCAAAACCACTGGGATGAGACTTTTTATCGGGTATTGGCAGCCGGTTTTGGTCTGAAAGTGAATGTGCAGCCTTTTGAGTCGCTCGCGCGCAACCTGCCGCTCCACATTTTGTCCAAACACCGCAACCACCTGTTTCAAGTAGAAGCCTTGTTATTTGGGCAGGCGGGATTTTTGCAAAATGAGGTAAAAGATGCCTATCCGCAGGCACTTTTGCGTGAATACCAGCACCTGGCGCACAAGTATCAGCTGCATCCAATGTCGGTACAACAATGGAAGTTTGCCCGGTTGCGGCCTGCCGGTTTTCCTACCATTCGTTTGGCCCAGTTTGCTGCCCTGATTGGCCAGTCGGAGCGTTTATTTAGCCAAATTTTGGAAGTGCAGGACGCGCGTTCCATCGAAAATTTATTTGCCTTACAGGTAAGTGATTACTGGCTGGATCATTTTCAATTCGATAAACCATCTATTCGTTTGCCCAAACGTCCGGGACGCGATTTTATCGAAATTCTTATTTTAAACAGCATTGTTCCCGTGTTGTACCATTATGGGAAAACCAATCAATTAGTTGGTTATCAAAACCTTGCATTAAAAATACTGGAAGAATTGCCGCCCGAATCGAATGTGATCCTCGATGGTTGGAGGCAGCTCGGTACCAAAGCCCACAATGCGTACGAGTCGCAGGCCTTGCTGCATTTAAAAACCCGATACTGCGATGCCAAACGCTGCCTGGAATGTGCCATCGGAAACGCGATTTTAAAGTAGGCCTTCTAAAATGACCTGGCAGGCAAAGCGGATCTCCGCCTCGGTAATGATGAGCGGAGGCGCAATGCGCAAGCTGTGATCATTGAACAAAAACCAGTCGGTGATGACGCCCTGTTCCAAGCAGTGCCGAATCACCGACTGCACTTTTTGCGCAGTGCCCAGGTCGACAGCCAGCCACAAACCGGCGCTGCGCACTTCCACAATATCCGGATGCACGAGCAGGGAACGGAAAAGTTGCTCTTTTTGCGGCACAGCATCCATCAAATCCGAATCCAACAAGGTTTGCAAGGTTGCCAAGGCTGCTGCTGCACACACCGGATGTCCGCCAAACGTCGTAATATGCCCCAGCACTGGATTGTTGCTGAGGGTATCCATGATACGCTTAGGGGCCATAAAAGCGCCAATCGGCATACCGCCGCCGAATCCTTTGGCCAAAAGCAATATATCTGGTTGAATATCAAAATGTTGGAATGCAAATAGTTTGCCGGTCCGTCCATACCCTGCCTGTATTTCATCGAGGATCAGCAAGGCACCTGTTTCCGTGCAGCGCGCGCGCAAGGCTTTAAGCCATGCTGGATTGGGTGGAATCAAGCCAGCCTCTCCTTGTACCGTTTCTACAATGACAGCGGCGGTCCGTTCATTGATTTGATGCAGCCCGGTTGGGTCATTAAAATCCATATGCCGAATGCCCGGCAAGAGCGGCTGGTACGCCAGGGTAAAATAATCGGGGTTCATCAAACTCGCGGCGCCCTGCGTACTGCCGTGGTACGCATTGCGGCAGGCGACAAACTCAGGTCGCCCTGTGTATCGTTTGGCCAATTTCATGGCGCCTTCGGTTGCTTCTGTTCCTGAATTTACCAAATAAACGGCATCTAATTCGGGTAATTGGGCGGTTAAAAGCGCTGCAAGGTCAACTTGTGGATTTAAAATGAACTCTCCGTAAACTAGGGTGTGCCAATATTGGTTTAGTTGTAGTTCAATGGCTGCTTGTACCTGGGGAGGGCGATGTCCCAATACACTGGGGCCGATGCCTGAAATCAGATCCAAATAAGATTTGCCGGTTTGATCATACAAGTAAAGGCCTTCTGCCCGTTCAATAGCAATGGCTAATGGCGCAGGGGAGGTTTGAGCGAGGTGTTGAAAAAAAAGTTGCCGTTGTGAGGCAAAACGGCCCTTTTCCAAACCTTTTTTGTCGTTTTGTATCTGCAATGTGATAATATTTTTTGGAAATCCAATTATTGCACAAATATTTGCCCTAAATCATGAAAACCCACTATTTATGACTGCCAAATCTTTGATTGCTTTTGATATTCCGGCGGTAACGTTCGAACAAACCGGCCGCGATGCTTTTCACATGCTGAACGATTACCATGTTCGGCATTTGCCTGTTGTAGATGGGCGTAAGTTGGTAGGGATCATTTCGGAAGAAGATATTTTTAACCACAAATTATACGACCCCATTTCGGAGTACGATTTTTCCATGTTGCGCAGGTATGCCGTACGCGAACACGAACACGTATTTGAAATCATGCGGGTGATGTGCGAGGATCGGCTGACGGTAATCCCGGTGGTCGACGACCAGGGTGAATACTTGGGAATGATTTTGCTCAATGACTTGTTGCGCTTTTTTGCTACCACTGCTTCACTAACCGAAAGTGGTGCTGTATTGGTATTGGAGATGAATCGGCGCGATTATGCGTTAGGGACCATTGCCCGGATTGTTGAACAAGAAGATGTTAAAATACTGAGTTCTTTTGTAGGAACAGGTCCCGATCCAGACTTAATGGAACTTACCCTCAAACTCAATCGGTACGATCTGAACCGTACGATTGCTTCGCTTGAGCGACATGATTATATCGTAAAAGAAACCTATGGTGAACTGGATTATGCAGATAGCATCAAGGAACGGTATGATTCACTAATGACTTACCTAAATGTTTAAAATCAAATTTTCATGAAACAACTTAACACAATAAAACCCCTGCTCTTTACACTTTTGTTGTTGAGCAGCACTTCGGCATTTGCCCAGGTTTTCTGGACAGAGACCTTTTCTAACCAGGCAACGGCTACCACCAACTGGGTTTATAGCGGTACTAACCCAGGGGCTGAAAAATGGTTTTGGACAAGCGATCCAGGCGCAGGCTATCAAACGCCAACCTCTACGATCCCTGCATTCGGGGCGCCAACTGCATCCACAGGCTATTTTTTGTTCAACTCAGATGCAAACGGCAATGGCAATTCGCATGATGCAAAACTTACAGGCACAGGTGTTCCTGTAAATTGTACAGGCCAAACCGATGTGAAATTATCGTTTTTTGCACAATATGCGCGCTCCAGCCAAATCGCTAAAGCCCAGGTAGGGGTTAGCACGGATGGAACTACTTTTGTGTACAAAGACATTTTTGTCGGCTTGCCTGTAGACAACCTTTTCCAGGGCAATGTAGATGTTCTTTTGCCAGAGGCAGACAACAAGCCACAAGTTTGGATTCAGTTCCGCTGGATTGGCAACTGGGAGTACCATTTTAAAGTAGATGACCTTTCTTTAACAGGAACTCCTGCGGAAGTACCTTGTGCACTTAACCCCAGCGCCATTATTTGTGATAATTTTGAAAGCTACACCGTCGGCGCATTAAGTCCACAAGCCCTTTTTTGGAAACCATGGGCTGGATTGGAAACCAGCGTATTGAGCGCATTGGTAAGCACCGACCGCGCTTCGGAAGGCACAAAATCGATGAAAGTACAATATGCAGTTGCTGGTGCCGATCAGGGAGCCGACCAATTGTTGTTGTTGGGCAATAAAACCAGCGGCCGTTACGAATTAAAGTGGAAAATGTACGTTCCATCCGGTAAAGCCGCTTATTACAACATTCAAAACAGTGAAACACCTGGCCAGCAATGGAACCTGGATATGTTTTTTGACTCAAACGGCGTTGCGCGCGTGGTCATTAATCCAACAGTTGCCAACCAGCCAGCCAATACAACCTTTTCTTTTCCAAAAGATACTTGGTTTACCGTGACGCACTATTTCGATTTGGATAATAACCTTTCGAAACTGTTTATCAACGACAATATCGTAATTGGATGGTCTTACACCGGCAACCTGGGCGGCATAGATTACTATTCCCTCAATACCTGGGACCAATATTATGTGGATGAGGTATCGTATGTATCGTTACCTGCACAAATCTTCAATCCGGATATCTGTGGCAGTGCCGTTGATCTTACCCAGTATTTTGGGCAGACACCTAATTTGCCACAAATCACAGGATTGTACGATAATACCAATGCTACGGTATCTTCAACAGATCCTACTGCTGCCTGCTGGACAGATGGTGGTGCACCTGGTGGTATTTTAAATAATACCATGTGGTACACTTTTAATGGGGATGGCAATACCTACCATATCGAAACAACCAAGTGCAATGCCGTTAATTATATTGGCAGTGCATTGCCTGATATCAACGGATTTAACCCAGATGGTGATACCCAAATGGCTATTTTTTCGGGCCAATGTGGCAATGCGGCATTGGTTGAATGCAATGACGACCAAAGCCCAGAAGGTGTTCCTGATTTCCGTGCAGGCTTGGACCTGCAGACTGTACCCGGTGAAACCTATTACATGATGATCGATGGTTACGACTATTTGAACAATCAGGTGGCGACAGGTCAGTATTGTATTGAAATTACCCAATTGCCATCGATCGTTTGCGCAGATGGTAAAGTAGGTGGTTATACCCTCGATAACAACGGTTTTATCTGTACTGGAACCAATTTGGCCGACTACATCACCGTAGTAGACACTGCCTTTAAAATTCCAACGATCGGTCCAATTTATGGATTGTGTTGGGCGGTTACCTCTGCGCCCGTACCTGCAGGTACATGGCCACCATCTATGGGTACGTCTTACATCAGCAGTACTGGTTTTATCAATGCGCCCTTCGCGATTGGAATTGCCAATAATGTAACTGCTGCTTCAGTGGTGTACGTAACGCCCGTGGTGGTGTCTGGTGCAACAGAAGTAACGCCTGCAATACCGTTGCGTATGGAAAATGTAAGTGTGGATAACCCAGATGCATGTTTCTTTGTTGGAAATTCATCACAGGTAATTTTGTTGCCTGGCCTGAATCCATTGAGTGGCACGGCCACCTCAACACCGCCAAACAACGGCACTGCAAATAATGGCACCATCAACCTCACCCCGGGTGGCGGTTTGGGCCAGGCTGTCGGCGACCCAACTACATTCTATCAATTTGTTTGGAGCAACAGCGCTACCACAGAAGATCTGAGTGGTTTGACCGCTGGTACTTACACGGTTACCATTTCCGATGTATCAAATTGTGTCGATCCGGTGCAAGTGCAAGTTACCGTGATCGGAACAGCTGTAAAAGATCCGGAATCCGTAAAAACACTGTTCATTAGCCCGAACCCAACCCAAGGTAAATTGATGCTCAACCTCGAACTCAACGCAACAGCAGAAGTACGGGTTGAACTCATCAACAGCGTTGGCCAGACCCTGCAAACAATCCAGGCAGGCCAACTCAATAACCTGAATCAGGAAATTGACCTGCACAATCTGGCAAATGGCACCTATATCGTGCGCGTGATCATGGATGCCGAAACAGCGGTGCGCAAAGTGATTTTGCAAAAATAAAACTAGTTTGTACAATACGTTTTAGTAGAAATAAAGCGAGGTTGTTCCTTTAAATGGAATAGCCTCGTTTTTTTTGTATTTATCCGTTTCTTTTTTCCACATTTGCACAATCTGTCATCAACCAACAACCGCCATGTATCAGCTTTCGGTTTCCGCCTTTGGCGCTTATACCCGTTATGAATTGGAACACCCGGAATCGGGCAATCGTTTTAGCATTGTGCCGGAACGGGGCGCGAATGTGCTCGACTTGCATTTTGGCGGGGTAAATATCCTGGATGGATATGATACACCGGAAGCCTTAGAACAGGCAAAATGGGGCAAAAGTGTGCTCTTATTTCCTTTCCCAAATCGGTTGGATCGCGGACAATACAGTTGGCAGGGCAAAACGTATCAATTTCCGATCAACAACGCCGCCACGGAAAATGCCATCCACGGTTTTGTGCGCGACGAAGCCTTTTATGTGGTTAAAATTGAACTTGGGCTGGAGTATGCCCTTATTCAATGTCGTTTTGATTATGATGGTAGCCGTCCATATTATCCGTTTCCATTTACCCTCGATGTAACTTATAAAATACAAAATAACGGCCAATTTGCCTTAAAAGCGAGTTGCCTCAATCGCTATGACGCGCCAATTCCAATTGGATTTGGGTGGCATCCGTATTTTAAATTGACGGAAAAAGCCGATGACCATCAAATGCGTTTGCCCGTTAGTGCCATGGTAGAAATCAATGAACGGATGATTCCAAACGGCGCCCAAACACACTACACGCAGTTTTACCGACGTAAATTAGTGGCAGATACCTTTTTAGACAACTGTTTTCAGGCGGGGACGCACAGCACTTACAAGATGCTGTTGGAACACGGTACCCAAAACTTGCTCGTTTCGGCCAATGCTGCTCAGTTTCCGTTTTTTCAAGTATTCACGCCGCCGCACCGCGAAAGCATTGCGCTGGAGCCCATGTCGTGCAATGTTGATGCATTAAATAACGGCGATGGTTTGGTTATTCTACATCCACAGGAAACATGGAAAGGCGAAATCAAATTGAAATATTCAAATAATCCGCAATGAGTAAAAATGAATTGCGCCGATCCCTTTCCCTGTATGGTTTAGTCATGATCGCTGTAGGCAGCACCATCGGAAGTGGCATTTTTCGCACCCCGGGCGGCATTGCAGCGGCGGTACACACGCCCGAATACGTCATTTTAGTATGGGTAATGGGCGGTGTGGTTGCCCTGACAGGTGCGCTGACTTTTGCCGAAATGGGCAGTATGTTTCCGGGCGCGGGCGGCTTGTACACTTATTTGCGCGAAGCGTATGGCGACGCCTGGGGTTTCATGTATGGCTGGTTTATTCTTTTTGTGAGTACCGCGGGCAGCATTGCAGCCTTGTCGATGGTGTGTTCGGAGCACTTGTTGTACCTCGCCGGACAGGGAGCCGGCAACAGTTGGAAGGTGCCGTTGGCTTTGTTTATCATTGTTTTTCTGACCGTTGTAAACCTTTTTGGGGTAAAAATAGGGGAGTGGATCGCCAATTTATTTACGGGCGCCAAATTATTGGGCCTGCTTTTAATTATTTTAGCAGCTGTTTTTTTCAGCAAT